>JANWIB010000118.1 GCA_025450155.1 Sphingobacteriaceae bacterium | reverse complement strand
TCTGGTTGATAAGCAAAGGCAAGGATAAATGCAAATGGTTTCATAATCAAACTTTTAAATGATAGTGGATTCTACGCCCTTCGTAATTAAAAGTTTCAATAATCATAAATATAGTTTTAACACTATATTTGCTGTGCTTTTTTTAAACCTTGAATTATTGCTATTATTTCATAATAATTTCTACTTTAGGTTCCTTTTAATTTTTTTTAGATGAATACGTCGTTCGACTTTGAAAAACCCATTGCAGACCTGCAACAGCAAATTGATAAGGTGAAACAAGTTTCAGAAAAAACTAAAGTTGACATGTCTGTTACGCTCTTAGAGCTGGAAGAGAAGTTGGAAAAGGCTAAAACCGAGATTTACTCGAACTTAACCGGCTGGCAAAAAGTACAAATATCTCGTCATCCTGAGCGCCCGTACACGCTGCAATACATTGAATTAATGTGCGATGACTTTATCGAACTACATGGTGATAGAACGGTAAAGGATGATAAAGCGATAGTGGGTGGCTTTGCTACTATAAATGGTGAAACAGTAATGGTTATCGGGCATCAAAAAGGAGTGAATACCAAGATGCGTCAGTTCCGTAATTTTGGTATGGCTAATCCGGAAGGTTATCGTAAGGCTTTGAGACTAATGAAACTTGCAGAAAAGTTTAATAAACCTGTGGTGACGTTTATTGATACACCGGGGGCTTATCCGGGGCTTGAAGCAGAAGAGCGTGGACAAGGGGAGGCTATTGCACGCAACCTATTAGAAATGGCGCAATTAAAAGTGCCTGTAATTTGCATCATTATAGGTGAGGGTGCTTCGGGCGGAGCCTTAGGTATAGGTATTGGCGATAAAGTATATATGCTGGAACATTCCTGGTACTCTGTTATTTCTCCCGAAAATTGTTCTGCTATATTGTGGCGTACTTGGGATTATAAAGAAAGAGCTGCAGAAAGCCTTAAGCTTACAGCAGAAGATATGCTTAATAATAAATTAATTGACGGCATTATTCCTGAACCAATAGGTGGCGCCCATCATGATCCTAAAATAATTGCTCAAACGATTAAAGAACGCATTGTGCAAGATTTAAAAGATTTGAGTAAGAAAAGTATAACCGGTCTGGTAAATGAACGGATTGAAAAGTTCTGTTCTATGGGGGTGGTAACAGAATCCTGATGAACAATGAAAGAGGAGCTTGGTAGAAGCCCCCTCTTTCATTACCTTACAAATTTAGTTTCTAAAGATTTAAACTTATTCTTAAGCGAATTTGATAATGCTGTCTGATTGTTTTCTGTACTAACTTTTATCAATTCATTCAGTACCGTCAGCCCTAATTGAATATCATTTGATGCCAAATTCTCTTTTGTACTAGAGATATCGGCTAGATAATTTAATTCAGCTACAATATTATTTGCTGTTTGTTCAACTAATAAATTTGCCTTTTTAGTTTCTTTTAGCCGATATAGCAAATCGGCACTATAATATCGGTGTACTACAGAATAAAAAGAATAATTTTTATCAGGTATTACTTCCAGGGACTTTAACAGCGTTTTTTTAGCTTCCTCTTTGCGTCCCTGGTTATAAAGGTTTTCTGCAAGCTGGTTAAAGCTCTTTTGAATAATGGTTATCATTCGGGTAGTTTCAGGATCTAAGTAGCCTGCATGTTTCATATTGCCCCATACAAACTTATTCACCATATTATGATACATGACATCCACGTTGAGGCGTTCTTCTTCCTGTTTGGTGGAATCTACGAAGGCGGATTTTAGCGGTAATAAGCGATAAGCAAATCCTTCATTATATAAAAATTTATCTAAACCGATGAAGTTGCTATTAGGCACAGTCACTGCAAAGTAAATGGGCCTTTTCCAGTTATTGTGTGCCAGTATATCAAACATCGCTAACTCTGTTTTGGTAACATAGTTTTTATTATAGGTCCACTCCATTGCAGGTGTAATACTATCGGCAAGTTTAGGGGATACAGTATGGGTAGCAATTACTTCTTGTGGGTTTATGCTCAATTTGAATTTTTTTGTGGGAAGAAAGTTTTCTTTACTTCCATCCTGCATCGTAATTTTATCGTTTTCAGCATCTGAAGTAAGAATGTCAAAAATATTTTTCAATTCTACAGACCCTTCTACAGGATATTCGGAATAGCGTAAAACATCTCTAACACCCTGAACGAATTTTTCGTTGGGCATGGTAATCGGTAAAGCAGCAGATTGATTTACTTTTTCTTTCATTTGGCGGATATACCAATCGGTGCCCAGGAGGCTTAAGTTTACAATCCGAATATCGGGCCTTACGCCCTCTACTTCCTGAACATACCATAACGGGTAGGTGTCATTATCACCATAAGTAAAAAGAATGGCATTGGGTGCGCAAGATTCCAGGTAATCAATAGCTAAATCACGGGGCGTAG
The DNA here is from genome assembly GCA_025450155.1 of Sphingobacteriaceae bacterium. Classification (GTDB taxonomy): domain Bacteria; phylum Bacteroidota; class Bacteroidia; order Sphingobacteriales; family Sphingobacteriaceae; genus JANWIB01. Next base: position 3,988 of record JANWIB010000118.1, on the reverse strand, counting down.
TTTTTTCAGAACGATTATGGTCATCCCATCCTTCTTTTGCCATGAGTACAGGGGCGGCTAATAATCCTATCAGAGTTGCAAAGTATCCTGCGCTGGCAGGAGTAATTTTTTTACTCAGCCATTCGCTTATGGCTGCAACGCCCAACCCGATCCATATGGTGAAAGCATAAAAGGATCCCGCATAAGCATAATCACGTTCCCTGGGTTGCAAAGGTGTTTGATTAAGATATAATACAATAGCCAAACCGGTGAAGAAGAATAGTAATCCAACAACTCCTGCATCTTTTTGCTTCCGTTTAAAGTGCCAGAAGGCTCCAATTAATCCTAAAATTAAAGGGAGAAAGTAGAAACGGTTGTATGCTTTGTTTTGAGTAATACTTGGTGGCAGATTATCCTGGGAACCCAGTCGAAGAGCGTCCAGAGGTTTTATGCCACTAACCCAGTTGCCCGATGTGTAATTTCCATGCCCCTGATCGTCATTTTGTCGTCCAACAAAATCCCACATAAAATATCGGATATACATAAAGCTGGTTTGGTAGCTAAAAAGAAATCCCAGATTTTCTGCAAAAGAAGGAGATTGCGATTCGCCTAAGTTCATCCAATCGCGATAAAAACTTACATGCTGCGGGTCATCACTATACATTCGGGGTAATAGCGTATTTCTATCATAAATCTGCTCAAATTTTTTACCCGCAACCTCGTATTTATCTTTTCCTTTTCTATAGATATTACCACCCTCTTTATAATCAATGGCTTGCGAATCAAAATATTGGCCATATAATAAAGGGCGGTCGCCATATTGTTCGCGGTTTAGGTAGCTCAATAAAGCAAAAACATTGTCGGGGTCGCTGTTATTCAATACCGGATCGGCTTTTGCCCGGATTACAATCATAGCAAAAGAGCTATAACCTAATAGGATAAAGGTTAAGCAGATGAATGCAAGGTTTAAAACAGGCTTTGCTTTTTTGATGGAATAAATAATTCCATAGGTGATTCCGCCAATTACCAGTAAAGCAAATGTAGTTACACCAGTTCCAAAGCCTAAACCTAAAGAGTTAACAAAGAAGAGATCGAAGTATGCCGCAAATTTTACGAGATATTGTATAACGCCATATTGGATCACACCAAGGATGATTACCCCAATAAACAAAGCCCAAAACGTTCCCTTTGTTGTTGCTTGCTTTGTGCGACGAAAATAATAAACAATGGCCATGGCCGGAATTACTAAGAGGTTAAGAAGGTGTACACCGATAGATAACCCCATAATATAGGCGATAAAAATTAGCCATTTATCTGCTCCGGGCTCATCGGCATGTGCATCCCATTTTAATATGGCCCAAAACACAATAGCAGTACCAAGCGATGACATGGCATAAACTTCAGCCTCTACTGCCGAAAACCAAAATGTATCAGAGAAGGTATAAGCAAGCGCTCCCACCAATCCGGCGCCCATAATGGATATTAATTTGGTTGATGTGAGTTCTTCTCCGGTTTTCCACAACGCTTTTTTCGCTAAAGCAGTAATGGTCCAGAAAAGGAAGAGTATCGTGGCGCCACTGGAAAGGGCAGATCCAAAATTCATCCACCAGGCGATTTTGCTTTTATCGCTCCCTGCCAGTAATGAAAATATTTTTTCAATCATTAGAAATAGCGGAGCTCCGGGCTGATGTACAATTTGTAATTTATACGCTGCGGCAATAAATTCTCCGCAATCCCAAAAGCTTGCTGAAGGTTCAAGCGTTAAAACATACGTAATTGTAGCTGTCAGGAAACAAAGCCAGCCTAAACTATTGTTGATTTTAGTATAATTCATTATATGCAATAATTACCAAACAAAAAACGAAGCCGAAAATAGTGAATAGTATGAAATAAAACATAACTCATCTTTATTTATCTACCAGAGTAGGATACTACTGTGGAATCAGGTTCCAGATCGCCACGCTTTGGTGACCAACTCATCTGTATTGCTTTTTGGTATATTTAAATGTGCTTGTGTTCCTGATGGTCAAAAAAGTAAAAATCTTTTGTCGAAGTTATTTATCCTCTTATATTTGCATTCCTTATTAAAACAACGTTTTGATAAGGAGATTGCCCGATAGTATAAAGGTAGTACGACGGTTTTTGGTACCGTTTGTCTAGGTTCGAATCCTGGTCGGGCAACAACAAAATTTTCAAAAACTCGGATTGTTGCAAAAGCAATTCGAGTTTTTTTGCATCCGTTTAGGATAAAATGATTCATGCCATTAAACTTTAATCCTGTAAAATTATTTGCCGGTTCAGGATCAACAGACTTGGCCGGCGAGGTTGCTAAAGCATATGGCAAGGAGCTTGGCGATGTACTATTGGCTCGTTTTAGCGATGGCGAGTTTCAACCGTTGTTTAATGAATCGGTACGAGGATCAGATGTGTTTCTTATCCAATCAACTCATCAACCCAATGATAATTTAATTGAGTTGTTGTTGATGATTGATGCGGCAAAACGGGCATCGGCTCATTATATTACGGCGGTGGTTCCTTATTTTGGTTTTGCCAGGCAGGATAGAAAAGATAAACCGCGTGTAGCCATTGGTGCTAAATTAATGGCCAATTTGATTACCGCTTCGGGGGCTCACCGAATCATGACCATGGATTTGCACGCAGCACAAATTCAGGGTTTTTTTGATATACCGGTAGATCATTTGGATGCGGCTATTATTTTTGTGCCCTATATTAAAAACCTTGGTTTGAAAAATTTGACCATTGCTTCGCCCGATATGGGAGGTTCTTATCGGGCAAGAACGTTTGCTAAATACTTTAATGCAGAAGTTATTATTTGTGATAAAAGGCGCAAGCGTGCAAATGAAATAGAGGCAATGTCTATTATTGGAGATGTTACCGGACAGGATATTGTGCTGATTGATGATATTTGTGATACGGCAGGAACCTTATCAAAAGCGGCAGCACTAATTATGGAAAATGGTGCCAATAGTGTGAGGGCAGTTTGTACGCATCCGGTACTTTCGGGAAAAGCGTACGAAACTATTGAAAACTCGGTGTTAGCCGAACTTATTGTTACCGATACGATTCCGTTAAAGCAAGAGAGTAGTAAAATTAAAGTATTATCTACTGCAGATCTTTTTGCTCAGGCCATCACTAATGTGAATGAACATGGATCTATCAGTGATTTATTTAGAGTAGAGTAAAAGCTAAAGAAGGCTTTATTATAATAATTTTTGAATTTTATTTTTTTAACTTTTTAATTTTAAAACATGAAAACTATCGCTATTAGCGGTTCTCGTAGAGAGAACGTAGGGAAACGCGACGCTAAAGAATTGCGTTATGAGGGTAAAGTGCCTGCCGTATTATATGGAGGTAAAGAGCAAACGCATTTTGCAGTGGATGCAGCCGAGTTAAAGGGGTTAATTTACAGTGCTGATGTACACTTTGTAGACATTACTGTTGATGGTGCAACTACGCAGGCCATTGTAAAAGACGCACAGTTTCACCCATTAACAGAGCAAGTATTACACGTTGACTTTCTCCAATTAGATCAGACAAAACCGCTTGTAATGGAAATTCCGGTAAAATTAACCGGAACCTCTCCAGGGGTAAAAACAGGTGGTAAATTAGTGCAAAAACTGCGTAAACTGCGTGTTAAAGCATTACCTAAAGATATGCCTCAATATGTTGAAGTAAGCATCGAACCATTAGAAGTTGGCAAATCTGTTCGTGTACGTGATCTTAGCTTTGATAAGTTTGCGATCACTAACGTGGCAGAAGATACCATTGTATCGGTAACTACATCTCGTGCATTGCGTCAGGCTGAGCAGGAAGCTGCAAAAGAAGCATAACTGCTTATTAAATGAAAGCAGAGGCGGTGCAGTTAATGTATCGCCTTTTTTAGTTAGGACTTTGCCAAAACAATCGAAAAATAAATGTTTGTCTTTCATCCTTAATCTAAAATGAAGTTTCTCATAGTTGCTTTAGGCAATATCGGCCCCGAATACGT
>JANWIB010000117.1 GCA_025450155.1 Sphingobacteriaceae bacterium | reverse complement strand
TCCCCAAGCGATGCGCATCAAAAAGAAGCTTTTCCATCATGCGTAAACTATCCTGATTCACGAAATACGTTTGATAGCCAATATTGCTAAAATTGAAGAGGTAGTTAGGTTCGTGTAAAAACAGCTTACTTAGATACGAACGTGACGTGGTTTCAATTGTATCTTCTGAAGACTCATCCAGGTCGAAATGCGAATCAATCACTACCACATCCACTTTCTGCCCCAATTTCTCATACGCCATATATTGAGCAAAGGTGATATCCTGTCCACCTCCTAATATAACCGGTAAGATATTTTTCTTAACCAATTCTTCTACCACCGTCTTTACAGCAAAATACGTATCAGAGACGCTATTTCCAGCTTTAATATTACCCAAATCTGCCATACGCACAGGATACCCCCCCTGATGAAGGCTATAAAATTTCTCGCGTATGTAGTCCGGTCCCAAAGCACATCCCTGGTTATTAATCGTATTCCGGTCGTCAAGCACGCCCATAATAGCAATATCTATAGTACCACTTTCTATATCAGGAAAATCAGAATGATAAATAGATAGTAAGTTCCCTAACTGACTGGTGTAAAAACCAGAAGTCGGAGTAATTTTTTTGAGATCGACTGGGGAGAAAAAATCAATTAATGACATGAGATAAGCATAACAAACCATTCAAATATCAACTTTATTAGCTTACTTTTGAAAGCATTTTCAAAAAATCTCTCTCAATGATCCTTGTAACTGGCGCCACTGGGTTTTTAGGTTCCGAATTGGTAAAACAATTATTGGAAAAGGGATTTGCTGTGCGTGCTATCAAGCGGGAAAATTCTATTGTTCCGGATATTTTAAAAGAGAAAACTAATCTCGACTGGGTTAATGCTGATGTTCTGGATTATTTTTCCTTAGAAGAAGCTTTTAAAGGCATAAAAAAGGTATATCATTGTGCGGCTTTTATTTCCTTTAATCCGGCAGACAAAAAAAAACTGCAAAAAATTAACGTTGAAGGAACAGCAAATGTGGTGAACCTCTGTATGGAGCAAGATGTTGAAAAATTGGTGCATGTTAGTTCGGTTGCTGCTATCGGCGAGGCTAAACCCGGGCAATTAACCTCCGAAAAAAACCATTGGGAATTTAATGGGAATCAACATCAATACGCCATATCCAAGCACGAAAGCGAAATGGAAGTTTGGAGGGGAATAGCTGAGGGCCTAAATGCCGTAATTGTAAATCCATCGGTTATCATTGGAAAAAATTCAGGCATTAAAGGCAGCAGGCAACTTTTTGAAACGGTTAAAAAAGGGCTGAAGTTTTATACGGATGGCAGTATCGGCTTAGTAGATGTGGAGGATGTTACTAAATGTATGATTGCCTTAATGGAAAGTGAAATAACCGGCCAAAACTTTATCATCAATGCCGAAAATTGGAGCTATAAGGACTTTTTTACCACTATTGCCTCTAACTTTAAGATTTCACCGCCTGCCATTGAAGCCCACCCATGGATGTTAGGTCTGGCATGGCGGGGAGCGAAACTGGCCTCGTTGATAACGGGAAAGGATTATGGGTTAACGAAAGCCACTGCCCGCAGCGCCTGTAAAAAACACGATTATTCGAACAAGAAAATTACACAGGCTATTGGAGTAGAATTTAAGCCGATTAAGACAAGTATTCAAGAAATTACTAATGGAAACACCCTTTAATATAGAAAAAGCCAGATTATTTAATTGGTTAAACGAAATGCCTGAGTACTTTTCTTTTGATCAGCTTATGGAGAAAATAACGTTTCATCTTAAGGTTGAGGCCGGCCGGCAATTAATAAACAATGGACACATAATTACAGTAGAAGAGAGTGACATCAAGGTAATTTTTGCCAAAATTATCCGTGCTCATTTACAAACTCTGACTGATTTTATTGACCCTAATGATCAACTCACGCTTGAAGATATTAAAAATATCATCGTAACTGAAGAAAGAAAAGGAAGTCCGGGTAAATCACCTCTTAATGAAGAATTATCTAAAATTACCCATGGCTACTACCAAATCATTTACCAGGTTATTTCAGACAAGCTTATCCATGTGATTGCGGTAAATGAAGATGAAACTTTTATGGATAAGCTTAGTAAGTCAAGTTCTAATATATAATGAAATCTTATTACATCATCGATTTTGACAGCACCTTTACCCAGGTTGAAGCCTTAGACGAACTGGTACGTATCTCCTTAAAAAATCATCCCGATAGGGAAACCATTTATAAAAAAATAGAAGATTTAACCAATGCCGCAATGGAGGGCAAACTTTCTTTTCGGGATAGTTTAACCCAACGTGTGCAGCTACTCTATGCCAATAATGAACACCTGCAAAAACTGGTGGCCCGGCTTAAGAAAAAAGTATCCGCGTCATTTTCAAGGAATAAATCCTTCTTTAAGGCACATGCAAACCATATTCTCATTGTTTCAGGAGGATTTAAAGAGTTTATTACCCCCGTAGTACTCCCTTATCACATTAAAAAAGAAAATATTTATGCCAATTCATTTCTTTTTAATGAAAGGGGTGATATTATTGGTTATGATGAATCCAACCCACTATCTGAAGAAGGTGGAAAAGTAAAATTGCTTCGTCAGTTGCAATTGAAGGGGAACATTTATGGTATTGGCGATGGCCATTCGGACTTCCAGTTAAAAGAATCGGGATTAATCCAAAAGTTCTATGCCTTCACAGAAAATATCTCTCGTAAAAATATCCTGGAGAAAGCCGATCATGTGACGCCCAGTTTTGATGAGTTTTTGTATGTAAATAAGCTCCCGCGGGCTATTTCCTATCCTAAGAATCGCATTTTATGCTTAATTGTGGGCGATGTTCCTAAAGAAGCAATCCATGTATTAAAGAAAGACGGATTTTCTATTCGACATAAAACTACGTTTGAAGATAAATATGTAGCTGACGTAGGTATGTTACTGCTGGCCGATGGAGAAAAGCTGGAAGACCAAAAACTGGAACGAGCTGTAAAATTAAAAACCATTGGTTATTTGGGAAACAGCAGGCAAAAACTTGCGGCCGATATGGCTACCGAAATGGGAATTGTTGTTTTTGATGATCTAAAAAATAATCCCCGGAATGTGCACTTCATCCCCAAACGGATGGCAGATTTCATTAATAAAGGAGACACCTATTTAAGTTGTAATTTCCCCAATCTGCAATTACCCAAAGTAGCTAACGCACATCGTTTAATCCACATCCACCGGAACGTGCCCGGAATCATGGCTCAGATTAACCAGGTTTTTGCCAAGCACAACATCAATATTTTAGGCCAGTTCCTGATGACCAACCCACAAATAGGGTATGTAATAACTGATGTAAGTGCCGAATACGATAAAAAAGTGCTCAAAGAACTGAAAGCAATTACTGATACCATTAAATTCCGGGTTTTGTATTAAAATGAAAGAAATAACACTCGTTTTTTTAGGCGGTGGTGCCGGAAGCCTTGCCCGCTATTGGGTTGGAAAACTTTATCCTTCCGGATTCTCTGCTTTTCCCTTTGCTACGCTTACAGCTAATTTTTTGAGCTGTGTGGTCTTTGGTTTAGTTTTAATGCTTGGTGTAGAAAAAATAAATCTTAGCTATTCGCTGAAACTATTATTAATTACCGGGTTTTGTGGCGGTTTTAGCACCTACTCATCCTTCGCGTTTGAAACACTGACGCTTTTTAAGTCAGGCAATACTGGTTTAGCCACAGGAAACATCCTGCTTAATTTCCTGTTAAGTATAACGGGACTTTTATTAGGGATGACTGTTGCCAAATGGTTGTGAAATTTGCCTAAAAACCGTTTATTTGTATAATAACCTTAACTCAAAATATTGTGATAGATACGTTGGATATAAGAATAACCCGCACATCAGCTTCTCGTTTAGCTAATACTGATTTTAATAATCTTGGCTTCGGAAAAATTTTTACCGACCACATGTTTGTTGCCGATTATGTGGATGGGCAATGGAAAAATTTCCAGATTATGCCTTACGGCGAACTGGCTCTCAGCCCGGCTATTTCAGTTTTTCATTACGGACAAGCATTTTTTGAAGGATTAAAGGCCTTCAAACAGGCTGATGGCAAAGCGATTATTTTTCGTCCTTATAAAAATGCCGAACGCTTTAACAAATCGGCCGAACGGATGAGCATGCCTGAATTACCAGAAGACACTTTTGTACAAAGCATAGCCGCATTGGTTGATATTGATCGTCATTGGATACCTTCCGAAAAAGGCCAGTCGTTATACATACGGCCATTTATGTTTGCTACCGATCCGGTATTAGGCGTACAACCCTCATCCACTTATAAATATGTAGTGCTTACAAGCCCGGTGGCATCCTATTTCACTAAAAATCTGAAAGTAAAAATTGAAACGAAATATTCCAGAGCAAGTGAAGGTGGATTTGGTTTTGCTAAATGTTCTGGTAACTATGCAGGTTCGTTATTCCCTACGCGGGAGGCGGTAAAAGAAGGTTTCGATCAGTTAATATGGACCGATTCTCGCGATCATCAATACATTGAAGAATTGGGGGCTGCTAATGTGATGTTTGTGTTAGACGGAACCTTAATTACACCCTCTACCCGTGATACGATTTTAAAAGGAATTACCCGTGATAGTGTTTTAACCTTAGCACGGGAATGGGGTATACCTGTTGAAGAACGCCGGATATCGGTTGCCGAAGTAGTTGAAGGCATTAAAAAGGGCAAAATTACTGAGGCTTTTGGCGTGGGTACAGCCGCTACGATAGCACCGATAGCTGAAATTTCGCATGAAGGAGTACCATATACCTTGCCCGACCCTGCTAAAGCCGAATTTTCCAACAAAGTGTTAAAAACGTTAAATGAACTCCGCTATGGATTGGTTGAAGATCAGTTTGAGTGGAATTATACCGTTTAGCGAATAGCTTTTTATGAAAAAACTTCTTTTAAAGAAAAGACTAATAGTTATGCTGTTAGTCTTTTTTATTTCCTCAAACAATGCATTTAGCCAACAAAGCGATTTTATTGGATATTACAATGGATCAAAACATGAAATGGCCAGAGAGTTACTTATCATGCCGGATAAGCATTTTGTTATTTCCATTAGTTATGGTTCTGTAGATCAGCTAATATTTGGTACCTGGAAGCAGCAAGGAAATCAACTAGTTATGGAAGAAGCAAAGAAAGAAATTCCTGCTGCATTTACAGTATATGGCCGCAAAGAAAGGAATGTAAGAGAAAGGAAAACTTTTTTCATTCCGTCGAACTGATGAGAATACCAGTATCGCGTTTAGCTTTGCCGACTCGCTGGCAGCGGATAGTTTTAAACTGCTATATCTGCCAGACCAATATATGTTTCATAACGAAGAACAGTTAAACGTAATCAGTAAACCAATAAGAACTTTCTTTTTAGCCGAACGCCCCGGTTATACCCGTATGGTCCACGATGATGTGGATGCTTCTAATCAGGATAGTGTGTATACTGTTTATGAATTTAGTGTTGATTCTTCTGTTAATGATATACGGGTATATTATAATCCTCCTTTAAGCCCAACTCCGCTTGTAATCAACACCATCTTAAAAAATGATAAGCTATATTTTATAACCGAAGAAGGAGAAGAGCTGTTTGGCCATAAAGAAGTTTCGCCATACGATTACAAAAAATCGCTTGATTATGCGATGAATAGTATGCAGATTCCCGATTCCTTATCTACTGCTAATGGGAATAAATATCATAGAATAAAAGCGATTAAAAGTTTTAAAACTTCGCTAAAAATAAATACTGATACAGCCTATTTTGAAATAGACGAGGTTGGAGAAAAAACGACACCTGATGAAGAATTATCAAACACAGAGGTATTAAAGGATATAGATATTGCTCCAGTACCCAAATCAGATTCAAAGAAGCGGGTAGCCACGAAAAAGAAAACGCAGAGGGTACAAAAAAAAGAAATCAAATAAGGTCTGAAATCCTGTAGCTTTCCTCTTTTGTGTAATTAAATATGTAGCGCCCAGTTACCCGTAGCGGCCAGTGCTGCTTCTTTGAAAGCTTCTGTATAGGTCGGGTGTGCATGACTGATGCGGCCAATATCTTCGGCTGATGCACGAAACTCCATAGCCACTACCGCTTCGGCAATCATATCTGCAGCACGGGGGCCAATCATATGGACACCCAGAATTTCGTCTGTTTGATTGTCTGCTAAAACTTTAACCAAGCCGTCAGTATCCATACTGGCACGTGCCCGTCCGCTCGCTTTGAATGGGAAAGACCCTGTCTTATATTTTCTGCCCTGCTCTTTCAATTGCTCTTCAGTATATCCAACACTGGCAACTTCGGGCCAGGTATAAACAACACCTGGAATCAGGTTATAATTGATATGTGGTTTTTGGCCGGCAAGAACCTCGGCAACAAATACACCTTCTTCTTCCGCTTTATGCGCTAACATAGCTCCTTTAATCACATCCCCGATAGCATAAATGCCCTTTACCGATGTTTCCAGATAATCATTCACCGGAATTTTTTTTCCTCTTTCTTCTAATTGAATCCCTATTTTCTCCAAGCCAAGTCCTTCGGTATAAGCAGTACGGCCCACAGCAACAATACAATAATCGCCTTCCAGGGTTATTTTTTCTCCTTTCTGATTATCCGCTGTTACCGTAACCTTTTTTCCTTTAACCGAAGCTCCGGTTACTTTGTGATTAAACAGGAATTCAAATCCAAGTTTGGACAAAACCTTTTGTAGTTCTTTACCCATGGTCTTATCCATAGTAGAAATAATCGAATCCGCATACTCAACTACAGTAACCTTAGCACCTAAACGGGCATATACTGAACCCAATTCTAATCCAATTACTCCACCACCAATAACAATTAGATGCTTCGGCACCTCGGTAAGATTTAATGCTTCGGTAGAAGTGATGATTCGTTCTTTATCAACAGGAAGAAAAGGCAAAGCCGTGGGCTTAGACCCAGTAGCAATAATGCTGTTTTTTGAAGTAATATTTTCCGAACTACCATCGGTCTTTGTTATTTTAATGGTATTCTTATCTACGAAAGAGCCTATGCCGGTATAAGTAGTGATCTTGTTTTTCTTCATCAGGAAAGAAATACCCGAAGTATTTTCCTGCACGACTACATTCTTTCGGGCTATCATTTGCCCCATATTAACTTTCAGGTCTTTCAGATCAATACCATGCGTACTGAAGGTATGTGCTGCATTGTAAAAATGCTCGGATGAATCTAACAAGGCTTTAGAGGGGATACACCCCACATTTAAGCAGGTTCCGCCAAGTGTGTTGTATTTTTCTATAATGGCCGTTTTTAATCCTAGTTGGGCACAACGAATGGCTGCTACATAGCCGCCCGGACCACTACCAATAACTGTAACATCGTATTGCATAATAAAAGTCAGAATGTTTTCCGCCAAAGTTAAGGATTCTATACACTTAAGAAAATCCTATTATACAATACGTTTTGAGCGTTTTATTTTTGAACATTTGAAGAGGTATAACTCGGACTATTAACGATTAATTTATATATTTTCTTTCAGATATCTTCAGAAAATATATAATGATACTTTGGGGGCAGAAGGCCCCCTCTTGGTTATATGTTAGTAATCTTTTATTCCGCCGTCGTTCTGAGTACAACCTGCATACCAGGGTACTGTATGTTAGGGTCATCTTCAGCGGTAATAAAAAAACTTATGGGTTTAAATGAAGTAACCGTTTTCAAATCCCCTTTCATTGTATTTGAAAGCAAACTGGTTGAACTATTTATCTGTCCTATGTTTTTGACTTCGTTTCGCTCCGTGTTCATCCAAACTACATAGGTTGTTTTTGGCGGGGTGAGTTTTTTAGGATCAGCCAGATTCATTATTTTTACTTCAATAGCATAATTCTCATTTTTGTCTTTGTCTATTGCTACAGAACCCTCAGCGCCAGGAACTACGGATGAATTTAAAAAAGCCATTTTTTGAGCGCATGAACTCAATAAAAAAACCACACCTAATGCAATAATAACGGGGAAGATATTCATTTTAAAATTTTTCATAGTCAAAAATTGTTTATTGTTCTGTTTATTTAACACAAGGCATTATTATTTTGTTTCTGAATTTGACATTTTTCTTAACACAAGCGTGCCTTTGCTTAACTTAGCGTTCAATTAATTTTGGTTATAATGAAACCATCATGTGTCGCGATATACAAAACTGAAATGAATAAAACGGCCAGCACATGATCGCTTCATCACATTTAAAAACAAATTACTCTGATGAAAAAAATCTTCGCTTTATCGTTTTTATTCTTTCTCAGTTTAAGTATATGGGCTCAGACTGACACAGATTCGGCCTTTGTACGCAACAATTACATTAAAATTGAACGCCGAATACCGATGCGAGATGGTTCAAAACTATTTACCTCCATTTATCTTCCCAAAGATAAATCGAAAAAATACCCTATCCTCTTAAATCGGACACCCTATACCGTTAGCCCTTATGGTGAAAATGTATATAAAAAGACATTGGGGCCTTCTAAACATTTTTTACGAGAAGGGTATATTTTTGCTTACCAGGATGTTCGGGGAAAATGGATGAGCGAGGGACAATTTGAAGATGTTCGGCCTTATAATCCGAATAAAAAAACCAAAACTGAGATTGATGAGAATAGTGATACTTACGATACGATTGACTGGCTCATCAAAAACCTGCCAAATAATAATGGAAAGGTGGGCGTTTACGGCATTTCATACCCAGGTTTCTATTCGACCATGGCATTACCACAGGCACACCCGGCTTTAAAGGCGGTATCTCCGCAAGCTCCCGTTACTGATTGGTTTATCGGAGATGATTTTCACCATAACGGTGCACTATTTCTGATGGACGCATTTACTTTTTATTCCACCTTTGGTGTTCCGAGACCACAACCCATCACTCCTGACAAAAGACCCAAATCATTCGAATATCCGACTAATGATAATTACAAATTCTTTCTAGAGCTAGGTGCTTTAAAAAATGTAAAGGAGAAATATTTTGGAGATAGTATCCGGTTCTGGAATGATTTAATGATACATGGCACTTACGATGCCTGGTGGAAAGCAAGAAATATTCGTCCGCATTTGACTAACATTAAACCAGCAACTTTAGTAGTCGGCGGACTTTTTGATGCCGAAGACTGTTTTGGTGCCTTCGCCACTTACCAGGCTATCGAAAAACAAAATCCGGATAATAAAAATACACTGGTAATGGGACCTTGGTTTCATGGCGGCTGGGCTCGAAGCACCGGGGAACAGTTAGGAAACATTAAATTTGGGCAGGCTACCAGCACCTGGTATCAGGAAAATGTGGAATTCCCCTTTTTTCAGCATTACCTGAAAGATGCTCCTGCCCCACCCCTTCCGGAAGCTCTTGTTTTTGAAACAGGCAGTAATGAATGGAGACAGTTTAAAACATGGCCTCCGAAAAATGCGATTCAGAAAAAATTATATTTCCATATCAATGGAAAACTTTCTTTTAATACGCCTGCTGAAGCAGTTAGTTTTGATGAATACAGCAGCGACCCGGCAAAACCGGTTCCTTATACCGAAGATGTGCATTTAGATAGAACACGCGAATACATGGTGGATGACCAGCGTTTTGCCGCCCGCCGCCCGGACGTAATGGTTTATCAAACCGATATCTTAACCGAAGATGTTCAATTAGCAGGACCGTTGATTGCTGATTTATTAGTAGCAACAACAGGAACTGATGCCGATTATGTGGTAAAACTGATTGATGTTTTTCCAGATGATTTTCCTAATAACGAGCCTAATCCAAAAGATATAGAAATGGGAGGGTATCAGATGTTAGTGAGAGGAGAAGTGTTTAGAGGAAAATTCAGAAACAGCTTTGAAAAACCCGAGCCTTTTGTTCCAAGTAAAATCACGGAAGTGAAATACACGCTTCCGGATGTGGCTCACACCTTTAAAAAAGGTCACCGCATTATGATTCAGGTACAAAATTCATGGTTCCCCTTGGTAGATCGTAATCCACAGAAATTTATGGATATTTATAATGCCAGCGACAGCGATTTTCAGAAAGCTACCCATCGCATTTATCATGATAAGACTAATGCTTCACATATTATAATAACATCCATAGAAAAATGAAAAATTTCTTGGTATACCTGATTGCACTCTTTGCAATAAATCAATTTGCAATTGCCCAACCTTTAAATCAAAAGGAGATTTTTACTCGTTCGGATACGCTAAGGGGCATGCTTTCGCCACTGCGAAGTTGTTATGACATTAATTATTATCATTTAACTATTGCTGTTGATATTGATAAAAAATTCATTAGTGGTTCCAATCTTTTTCGATTTACGGCTACACAAGATTTCAAAAAACTTCAATTCGATTTATTTGAGAATTTGAAAGTTGAAAAAATCCTCTATAAAAATCAAAAATTACCTTTTCAGCGAGAATATAATGCGGTGTTTGTTGATTTTCCCGAAACGATCAAAAAAGAAAGCCACGAAGAATTTACTGTTTTTTATTCGGGGAACCCAACTATTGCAAAACTTGCACCTTGGGATGGGGGATTTGTTTTTTCTAAAGATAAGGCGGGGAAACCCTGGGTTGCAGTTGCCTGTCAGGGTTTGGGAGCCAGTTCCTGGTGGCCAAATAAAGACCATCAGTCTGACGAGGTGGATAGCATGACGATCAGCCTAAACGCTCCCATCGGATTAATGGGGGTAAGTAATGGACGTTTGAAATCAATTGACCGACTCAGAGGTATAGGTGTTCGATATAATTGGTTTGTATCATATCCCATAAACAATTATGCAGTAAGTATAAACATTGCCGATTATGCTCATTTTTCAGATTCGTATAAAGGCGCTAACGGGAATTTATCTTTAGATTATTATGTGCTGAAAGAAAATCTGGATGATGCCAAAAAGCAATTTAAGGCTAATGTTGCACCCATGTTAAGCTGTTTTGAAAATTGGTTTGGGCCTTATCCATTTTATCGCGATGGTTATAAACTGGTTGAAACACCCTACTTAGGTATGGAACATCAAAGTGGCATTGCTTATGGCAATAAATACCAAAATGGCTATATGGGTATGGACTTATCGGGTACAGGGTTAGGCCTAAAATGGGATTTTATCGTGGTACACGAATCGGGACATGAGTGGTTTGGTAACAATATTACCTCTAAAGATATTGCAGATATGTGGATTCATGAGGCATTTGCCATGTATTCTGAAGGCTTGTATGTAGAGTGCACCGAAGGCAAAGAAGCCGGAAGCAAATACATTGCAGGAGTACGAAATAAGATACAAAACGATATTCCAATAATTGGAACTTACAATGTAAACAAAGAAGGTTCGGGGGATATGTATTTTAAAGGGGCCAATCTGCTTCAAATGATCCGCACCCTAATTGATGACGATACTAAGTGGAGAACTATTTTACGTGGACTAAATAAGGATTTAGGTTTAAAAACAACTACAACGGAAGAAGTAGTTTCCTACATTAACCAAAAAGCTGGAAAAGATTTCACGAAAATATTTGATCAATATTTACGCTATGCTACCATCCCGACTCTCGAAATAAAAAATAACAGTAAAAATTCTTTTTCTTACCGATGGAAAGCCGACGTTGTAGGATTCGATATGCCGATAAGGATAAAGACCTCGGTGACAGCTAATTGGCAATTTATTTATCCAACTCAGAACTGGCAAACCATTACAGCAGAAACCTTCCAAACGGATACGCTTAATTTCTATGTAAAAGAAAAAATGATAAAGTGATGCAACACTTAAGAAGAGTGAGCGTCTTATGATAAAAAATTAATACACAATGAAAAAAACAGTTGCCTCACTCGGATGGATTTTATTAGTACTTCCATTCATTAGCATTGCCGGAGCAAGAACAGTAACTTACGCCGACATCACAGAAGATCGTCAGGTTGAACCTTTTACAGCTATTGTATCATCCGGTTCCTTTGATGTGTTTATTACAATGGGATCAAAGGAGAGTTTGAGACTTGAAGGTGATCCAGAAACATTAAAAGAAGTGGAAACTGTGGTTGAAGACGGAGCCTTATTAGTTCAGTTCAAAAAAAGTAAAGGTAGGACAAGTTGGAAAAGCGATCATGTGAAAATTTACATAACTGCTAAATCGCTTCATGGACTCAAATCCGTGGGCTCAAGCAATATTAAAGTAGATGGAGAAATTAAAACAGAAAACTTATATGCAGAAGTAACTGGCTCAGGCAACATAGAATCAGCCTTAATTGTATCTAATTACGTTGCTAAAATCAGCGGATCTGGAAAAGTAATCCCCTCTGGAACAGCGGCATCGGCGCATGTAATCATAAGTGGATCAGGTGATTTTACGGGTAAAAATCTAAATACGAACAATGCCAATATCCAAGTAAGTGGCTCCGGTAATGCATCAATACATGCTGAAAATTCTTTAAACGCAGCAGTTAGTGGCTCTGGAGATATTTCTTATTCGGGAAATGCAAAAGTGAATTCTTCTGTAAGTGGGTCGGGAAGCATTTCCAAATTATAAAATTCTCCAGCATCTCAAACAATCTATAAAACTTAAGGAACATAACGATGAAACGATCAATTACGCTATTATTATTCATATCCACCCTTTCTACTTTTGGACAGATTGGAAATACGTTAACAACAGCAGACAAAATTTATGGCCTTTCTAAATTTTGGCAGGAGGTTAATTACAATTTTATTTATTTAGATAAAGTTGACAGAGCCAAATGGGATAGCACTTACACACAATTGATTACTACCGTTCAAAAAACAGAGAACGACTATCAATATTACCGGGAACTCCAAAAATTCTGTGCCCTGCTCAATGACGGACATACCAACGTATATTTTCCGAAATCAATTAAACAGATGACGGATATGTTTGGTGATTACAGGCTTTTTATCCAGAATATTGACAATAAAGCCATAATTGTCCGTACAAACTTGAGTAAAAAAGATGAGATACCCGTTGGTAGCGAAATTATAGAGGTTAATGGCAAGCCAACAGAAGCATATATCAGGGAAAATGTTGCTCCTTATATCTCATCTTCAACTGATTACGTGTTAAAAGATGAAAGCGTTTTAAGGTTACTTCAGGGATTGGAAGGTGAGACATTTCTTGTCCAAATAAAAAAGCCTAAAGGTGAGATTATCTCATTAAAACTTACGCATAAAAAAACAGAAGAAAAAGAGGTTTACCCCGATTTAGATAGAACGGGGGAGTTATTAGATTTTAAATGGTACAACAATCAAATTGCTTATGTAGCCTTAAACTCTTTTAACGACCCAAAAATTGATTCGTTATTTATAACCAAATTGACTGAATTGTATAATGCTAAGGCCTTAATAATTGATTTGCGCAATAATGGGGGAGGAAAAACAGGAATTGGGAGAAATATATTAAAATATCTCATCGCTGATAGTCTTCTTTTCGGTTCAAGAATGAGTAGTCGGCTTCATATTCCTACGTTTAAGGCTTGGGGGAAATTTTATGCACCCAAAGACACGTTAAATAACGAATGGGCTAAGAAATCGCTATTAAGTTTTCAGGATAAATATTATTATCATTTTGATTATGAGCCTGATACCATCAGATTGAACGCTAAAAGAATAATTGTGCCAACAGCTATTCTTTTGGGACATCAAACGGCATCCGCAGCTGAAGACTTTTTAGTTTACGCTGACAAACAGAAACACATGATTAAAATAGGGCAGAATTCTTACGGGAGTACCGGCCAACCCTATATGTTTGATTTGCCTGGTGGAGGTTCTGCAAGAATTTGTACAAAAAAAGATACCTATCCCGATGGAAGAGAATTTGTCGGGTATGGTATTAAGCCAGATATCGAAGTAAAATCAACATTAAAGGATTATCTCCAGAAAAAAGATCCTGTTTTAGATAAAGCGTTAGGATATTTGAAAACTAAAACAGAATAAAAGACCCTGTTTCATAATCAAGAAAGGCTTCTAAAAAGAAGCCTTTCTTGATTATTTTTTCAAACTTCTCTTTCCACCAATATTGTAACGCAAATTAAATGATTGCTGGTTATCAACTACGCCTTCCAAAAAGTGGAAAGATAATACAAATCGGCCCTCAATCCCTTTATAGATTATCGGTGTCCAGCTTAAGTCAGATCGGTTATAGGTTTTTGCTGTATAAAATTTATCTCCATAAATCAGGTGATGCCCTTCTCCTGTATAAAAGGTATTAGTAATATCAAACCTTTTGTATCCTGCATGCAATTCAAAAAGTGCTCCTTTTGGCACTTCCCATCCGGCAACTGTTCCACGGGTTCTTTCAAAAGACATCAGCCCCCCTGCGCTGAGAGTCAACGAGTCGAGTATTGTTTTATGACTCAAATCAAGGCCGAGCTGAACTGCTGCCGAGCCATTATCTTGAACATGATCTCCTAAAGTTTTAGCCGCAGGATTGGCATTATGAAACATGAGCGCATAATGCGAGATAAAAAATATACCAGATTTGTATTTTCCGGATAATCCGAAAAGGAAGGTTTCCCGATCTATTGCTGTTTGCCTGCTTGTCCAATCTATCCATACCGTTTCTTTAACCTTACGATTCTCATACTTGAACAACATTCCCTCCACATTAGGCCGATAATATCGAAGTGTATCATTTAAAATAGCCCGTGGATAATCTGTTAAAAGCTGCTGACGTGGAAACATCCCTATATAAAAATCAATATTCTTGATTTGCATCTGATAGTACAGCACAGGATCTGACTGCCCGAGAAACTTCTTTGAACCAAGTTCGTGCAATACATTAAAGCCAACTCTGAAACGATGTATAGAATCGAGCATCAACCCCACTCCGGGAGAAAAACGGGCACCAAATATGGTTTGAGAATATCTGTTAGAGTTTGCGTACTCCCGATTATCTGCAAAACCATGAAGATTAACATTCCACTCAAGATTCTGGGATTGGGCATAGAAAGCTGAAAAAAGAATTAAAAAAGCAATATAAATCGAGCGCATTTTGGGTTAGTATTTATTTAACGTTTACAGAGAGCATAAGACCTTGTTTCAATACTTCTTAAATCAAAAACCCCGCTTACACGGGGATTTTGATTTCTATATTCCTAATAACAAGCGGGCTGGATCTTCCAGCAATTGCTTAACTCTCACTAAGAAGGATACCGATTCACGCCCATCAATAATCCGGTGGTCATAAGAAAGTGCCACATACATAATCGGACGAATAACAACCTGCCCATTAATTGCTACCGGACGCTCCACAATATTATGCATCCCTAAAATAGCAGACTGCGGGGCATTGATAATTGGGGTTGACAACATAGAACCAAAAACACCACCGTTAGTAATAGTAAACGTTCCACCTGTCATTTCCTCAATTGTCAATTTATTTTCTCGTGCCTTGCTTGCTAAATCTACAACTGCTTTCTCTATATCAGCTAATGTTAATTGATCAGCGTTTCTGATTACAGGTACTACCAGGCCTTTTGGAGCAGACACAGCAATAGAAACATCTACGAAATCATTGTAAATTAGTTCCTCACCATCAATGCGTGCATTTACGGCTGGAAATTCTTTTAAGGCCTCGCAGACTGCTTTGGTAAAAAACGACATAAAGCCTAAGCCTACGCCGTGCTTCTCTTTAAATTTATCTTTATATTTATTCCGAAGCTCCATAATAGGTTGCATATCCACCTCGTTAAACGTGGTCAGCATGGCGGTTTCATTCTTAACCATTACCAATCGTTTCGCCACCGTTTTGCGCAAAGCGCTCATTTTTTCGCGGCGTTCTCCGCGACTTGCCTTTACATTATCTATTCGCTTTTCACTTTGAACTTTTGACGTTTGACTTTGAGCTTCCGCTTTTATCGCATCTTCTTTAGTTATCCGTCCACCAATACCCGATCCATCAACTTTAGACGGATCAATTCCTTTTTCCGCAAGAATTTTAGCTGCTGACGGTGAGGGAGTCCCCGATGCATAAGTGGATTGGCGCTCTAATGAAACGGACTCCGCTGTTTTTTCCGGTGTTGGAGCTACTTGCTTTTCTGCTTTAACGGCTGCTGCTGTCCCCTTCTCAATAGTACAAACTACAGCGCCTATTTCGAGGGTATCTCCTTCTTTGGCAATTGTTTTTAAAGTTCCGGCTTGTTCAGCTGTTAGTTCAAATGTGGCTTTATCCGATTCTAATTCGGCTATCACTTCGTCCATTTCTACACTATCGCCATCTTTTTTTATCCATTTTGAAAGGGTTACTTCAGAAATGGATTCGCCAACCGGCGGAACTTTGATTTGTAAACTCATATTTTATGGAATAAGGGTTAATCTATATTGACCACCTTTTTAGTGGCTTTTACTATGGCTTTTTTCACTTCGGGGCCTGCGATATCCTCAAATGCCTTGCCTACAATTTGCAATTGCTGGGCAATATGTTGTTTTGGGTATCCGGTAGCGGTACTACTGCTTTCCGGGCGTGAAATACCCTTCAGGTTAAGGTCAGTATCTCTGAATTTCCGTGCCATATAAGGCCAGGCGCCCATGTTTTCAGGTTCTTCCTGCACCCAGATAAATTCTTTAGCTTTTTTATATTTCTCTTTTATTTTTTCTATTTGCTGATATGGAGTAGGATATAATTGCTCTAACCGAACAATGGCCACATCTGCCCGTTTATCCGTTTGCTGTTTCTCTAATAAATCGTAATATACTTTGCCCGAACAGAATAGTACCCGTTTTACTTCCGAAGGCTTGGCATAAACATCATCTATCAACTCCTGGAAATACCCCTTGGTAAATTCTTCCAGTTTGCTTACCACTAAAGGATGGCGCAATAAACTTTTAGGCGTAAATACCACTAAAGGTTTACGAAAATCGCGTTTTAGCTGACGGCGTAATAAATGAAAGTAATTTGCCGGAGTAGTGCAATTGGCTACCTGGATATTGTAATCAGCACATTGTGCCATAAACCGCTCAATGCGACCGGATGAGTGCTCGGGGCCTTGCCCTTCATAGCCATGTGGCAGCAATAAGACCAAACCGTTAGATCGTTTCCATTTGGTTTCGGCGCTTACAATAAACTGATCTATAACGGCTTGAGCCACATTGGCAAAATCGCCGAACTGTGCTTCCCAAATAGTTAATGAATGCGGATTAGCAAGGGCATAACCATATTCAAATCCTAAAACGCCAT
Source organism: Sphingobacteriaceae bacterium (assembly GCA_025450155.1). Classification (GTDB taxonomy): domain Bacteria; phylum Bacteroidota; class Bacteroidia; order Sphingobacteriales; family Sphingobacteriaceae; genus JANWIB01. The sequence continues at coordinate 13,198 of JANWIB010000117.1, read as the reverse complement.
ATTCTGATAAATGCGAATTATAAATATCAAATTTTGCTTCGCCTTTGGCGAGTTGGGCCAAGGGGATGTATTCTTCTTCTGAATCTTCGAGAGTGAGTACAGCGTGACGATGCGAAAATGTTCCTCTTTCAACATCTTGCCCACTGATACGAACACGGTCACCTTCTTCCAATAAGGTTCCGTAAGCCATTAATTCGGCCATCGCCCAATCGAAAGTTTTGTTTGTAACCATTGCTTTACGGGCTTCAAACAATTTTTCTATTTTTTGAAAAACCCTTTTATCAGCCGGAAGACTTGTTATTTTCTCTGCAATGGCTAAAAATGTTTTTTCTGAAACTGCGGTTGGATACCTTTTATTGAAATCTTCGGCAGTTGCCGGGCGTAAGCCTTTCCACCCCCCTGAAAACATCTCGGTAGGCTCCGAATAACCTGCGGTTTCTTTAGACTCATTTAAGCGTTCCTGAAGCAAGGCCTTGAAGTCTTTTTCCATTTCTTTTGCCAGGCTTGCATCTACGCTTCCATGCTGTGTTAATTTTTCATTATAAATTTCGCGTGGATTGGGGTGTCGCTCAATGGCTTTATAGAGCAAGGGTTGGGTAAACTTGGGCTCATCCGATTCGTTATGGCCGAAACGGCGATAGCACAAAATATCTATAAAAACATCGTTATGATATATCTGGCGATATTCTACAGCCATGTTAATGGCATAAACTAAGGCTTCTACATCATCCCCGTTTACATGAAATACGGGCGAAAGAGTAACTTTTGCCAAATCGGTACAATAGGTTGACGAGCGGGCATCTTTAAAATTGGTGGTAAACCCTACCTGGTTATTAATTACTAAGTGAATGGTTCCACCGGTTTTGTATCCGTCCAGCTTAGCCATTTGCAACACTTCATAAACGATACCCTGAGCGGCAATGGATGCATCGCCATGAATGAGTATGGGAGCAATTCGCGAAAGATCGCCTTTGTATTTAGAATCTATTTTTGAACGAACCATTCCCTCCACAACACCATCAACGGCTTCCAGATGCGAGGGATTAGGAGAAAGACTTAAATGCACTTTTTTACCCGATGCAGTTTCTACGTCGGTAGAAAAACCCAGGTGATATTTTACATCGCCACCGAAAGGTGTATTTTCATCATATCCTTTTCCTTCAAATTCAGCAAAAATATCTTTATAGCGTTTATTCATGATGTTGGCCAGCACGTTTAAACGTCCACGATGGGCCATACCAATTACAAATTCTTCAATACCCAGATCAGCACCTTTCTGGATAACAGAATCTAAAGCCGGAATAAGACCTTCGGCACCTTCAAGAGAGAACCGTTTTTGACCAAGGAATTTTGTTCCCAAAAAATTTTCAAAAACAACGGCTTGATTTAACTTCTGAAGTATTCGTTTTTTAGTTTCGATAGAAAAATTTGGAGTATTTCGCTCTTTTTCCATTCGCTGCTCAAACCACTTCTCTTTTTCGGGATTACGGATGTATTTAAATTCGGCACCTATAGACTGGCAATAGGTTTGTTCGAGCAATTCGCGAATGTCGCGAAGTTTTGCAGGGCCTAATCCCACTTCTACACCGGCATTAAATACCGTATCCAGATCAGCTTCGGCAAAGCCAAAAGTCTCTAATTCTTTACCAGGATAATATTTTCTGCGTTCGCGAACGGGGTTGGTTTTCGTAAAAAGGTGCCCCCGGTCACGATAACCATGAATCATATTCAACACCTTAATCTCTTTTAAAAAATGTTCGGGTGTTTCGCCACTCACTACGGTTGATTCTGAACCTCTTCCAAAATCAAATCCTTCAAAAAACTTTTTCCAACCAAAATCAACCGATTCCGGGTCTTCTTTGTATGCCTTATAAAGCGAATCTATATAATCGGAATTTGCGTTACTAAGATACGACAGGTTATCCATGAGAATTTTTAATACTAAACCGCAGCAAAAATAAAACATTAAGGGTATAAATCTGTAAGGCTTAGCGTTAAAAATTGCTTTTTTAATATTATTTATTTGATGCTTAGCTAATATTTAGATATTTGTCTAAATATCTAAATGAATGAATAAGCTTTTCAAGGCACTAAACGATATGACCAGAAGAGAAATATTAATTCTTCTAAAAAATGGAGACTTATCTGCCGGAGAAATTGCGAAAAAATTCAATATTTCGAAACCCAGTATTTCACACCATTTAGATATACTAAAAGAGGCTGAGTTAGTAACTAGTGAAAAACAGGGGCAATTTGTTGTTTACTCCATTAATACAACTATAATAGAAGATTTATTGCAATGGGTTATGACTTTAAAAATGAAAAAAAATGAGAATTAAAAATGAATTTCCGCTATTAATTGTTGTTATGATTCCATTCATTTATATCGCTTATATATGGAACAGCGTTGCAGAAAAAGTTCCAATACACTGGAATGGAAAAGGCGAAATAGACAGATGGGGCACTAAGGAAGAATTATTGATTATTCCATTGGCATTACCCCTGTTAACCTACCTGATATTTCTGTTTGTTCCAATACTTGATCCCAAAAAGAAGATCGAAAAAATGGGAAATAAATTCTATCAATTAAAATTCATTATCGTTTCATTAATGTCCATTTTAGCCATGTATATTATTTATGTTGCTAAAAATCTATCTATCTTGAACCCAAATGGCATATTTATTATAGTGGGGTTATTATTTACCATTATGGGCAATTACTTTCAGTCTATTCCGGCAAATTATTTTATCGGGATTAAAACTCCTTGGACATTAGAAAATGAAAATGTATGGAAAAAAACACATATTTTAGGTGGAAAACTATGGTTTGCAGGCGGATTATTAATTATCATATCCAGTTTTTTAATATCTAAAAAAATAAATTTGATTATATTATTAATTATTACAGGAATCATTACACTGATTCCGGTTATTTACTCTTATATCGCGTTTAAGAACGAAGAAAAACCGAAATAAAAGTATAAGGAATCTCTAGCAGTTTTTTCGCAAGATCGCCTTCTATCCTGCCAAATTTGCCCAATTGCCCCAATTACTTGCTGGCGAAAAATCAATTAGTTTTTCCTCAAAAAAGGCCGCCCCATACACCCAGGGTACATTAAGATCGTTAACTAAATAGCTTGCTGTCATTTGCCGCCCCTTATGGCTCAAGAAACCCGAGTGATTTAGTTCACGCATACAAGCATCTATGAACGCGATTCCAGTCTGTCCATTTTTCCACTCCATTAATAACTTCTGCTGGGCTTTATCTATTGTAGAAATACTGTTTTTAAATACTTCTTTTATAGAAAATTTATTTCCATGTTTTTTAAACATAAAACGAAAATAATCACGCCAAAGCAGATTGAGCCGCAAGGCGGTAGTAGCGTCGTTGGAGCCATATTCCTGTTCGTACTTTTTTATTTCATGATACACTTCACGGGCAGATAAGCATCCGGCAGCAATCCAAGGAGAAAGACCAGATGAATGATAAAATACGTCATTTTTATTATTTTTTGGATCACGTACCCAAGCGGATTCCCGAAAAAAGTGACGCATCCTCTTAATTCCTTCTGCTTCGCCCCCTAAGAACTCTGAATTCAATAATTCCTGTATTGAAGTATCCTTAAATCCTAAATCGCTTAAATTGAGAACTTGTCCGGATTCAAAATCTACTGGAATAGTAATAGATGCGGGCGTTTGGAAACAAGACCGAACCTCGCTTTCCCGCTCTACTTTCTTCTTAAATAGTGTAAAACTATCAGGTATATCTTTTATAGGAAACGGCAGGTCTTCTTTATGGTATAAGGTGTGGCCAATAAAATGCTTCAGATTAATCTGTTTTTTCCACAAAGCGGCCTCAACAAGCCCAGATATTTCCGTCTCTTCTAAAGCAACTTCCCGATGATGATAAACCTCAGATACATTGAATTTACCTGCAATCTCAGGCAATATTTCTTCTGGCCTGCCACACACTATCATTAAATCGCCACCTATCTTTTGTAATGATTTTTGCAGGCCGGTAACACTTTCTAATAAAAATTTCGCTCTTATTACGCCTGTTTTTAATGTACCGAAAGGAGTTTCGGTAAAATAACGCGGATCAAAACAGTAAATAGGAATGATTTTGCTCGCTTTCTTACAAGCCTCTATTAATATCTCGTTATCGTGTATCCGAAGATCATTCCTAAACCATACTAAAATGGTTCGATCACCTATCATTTATACTATAAGAATTTAATGCAAATTAAAATAAAAGTATGGTGTCACTAATTTTACACTATATATTTTTACATGGTTAAGACATAAAAACAAATACTGGCAACTCTATTTAAATTTGACCGCGTATGATAAAAATCAGTTTTTTGTGCGGTTCAAAAAACCAAAATTACTACCATTGAGTTTCAAGAACAAATGAATAAAACAATCCTCATTACGGGGTCAAGCGGGTTAATTGGCAGAAATTTAAGCCGGTTTCTTTTACAAAAAGGCTATACTATTTACCATTTGAGCCGCAGTATCCCCAATAAAGACTCTTTATTTAAAACGTTTAAATGGGATGTTTACGATGGAAAAATTGATGCGCATTGCATAGATGGCGTTGACGCGATTATTCATCTGGCTGGAGAAGGTATTGCGGATAAGCCTTGGAGTAAAAAAAGGAAAGGCCTTATTATTAAGAGCCGAACTGAATCTATTCGGTTGATATACGATTTATTGAAGCGAAAAGATAATCAGGTAAAAACAATTATTTCCGCTTCAGCTATAGGTTATTATGGCGATCAGGACAATAAACTACTTACTGAAGATAATCCTCCTGGAACAAATTTTTTAGCAAACACCTGCATTGCTTGGGAAAAAGCAGTGGACGAAGGTGCGGCATTAGGCATTCGGATTGTGAAGCTGCGTACCGGAGTGGTATTAAGCCTGCAGGGAGGAGCATTGCCACAAATGGCCAAGCCTATAAAATGGGGAATAGGAGCTAATTTAGGATCAGGCAAACAATGGGTTTCTTGGATTCATTTACAAGACGTGCTTCGCATGTATCATTTTGCACTAGAAAATCTGGAACTTTCAGGTACCTATAATATGACTGCTCCCCATCCTGTTCAAAACAGCGAGTTTACTGCCCTACTCGCAAAACAATTGCGTAAACCTATATGGCTTCCGGGAGTACCAGTTTTTGTTTTGCGTATGATTTTAGGTGAAAAAAGTAGTCTGGTTCTTGATAGCGCCAAAGTTTCTTCGGATAAGATCATCAACGCAGGTTTTACCTTTAACTTTCTAACTTTAGCTGACGCCTTAAAAAACATTTATGGAAGATAAAAAGCTACTTAACTTTCCGAGTTAATTCTTTTTATTCATTCTTCTTTACATCTGTAACTTTTATATCGAAATCTAATGGAGAGAAGGCCGGTATTAGGGCACTACTCCCATCCAGGCCGTAACCTTGGGCAGAAGGTGTAATAATACGTACGCTGCCTCCCTGTTTTATTAATGGAAGAACCTGCTGCCATGCCGGTATTAAAGCTGACAAAACAAAAGATGCGGATTCTGAGGTATCGAATATCTTATCATTAAAAAGTTTGCCGGTATATTTTACTGTAACGGTAGAATCAACGGTAATTGAACTTCCGGTACCCGCATCGGCTATTTTATAATAAACCCCGGTTGAGGTTTTCGTAAAACCGGCTAATGCATTTTTTTGCAAATAACGCTGAATAGTGAAATCCTCATAGTCATTTAGTTTAGAAGATTGCAAAACCTGAATGGTATAATCCAGCGAAGCATTGCTCGGAACAGCACCGACCCCATTTCTGCCGTAAGCAAGATGCGAAGGAACAATGATACGAATGGTACCACCCTGATTTTTCAATACTTCTTTCACTAATTCGCGTGCTTTATCGGTAAAAAAATAGCCAAAGAAACTTCCATACCGATTCACAAATGTATCCTGCGAAGAATAAGCATTATCCAACGAACGAACAGTATAAATTAATGGGATTTTCTCATCATACCGGATGGGAGCGCCTGTGCCTGCTGCAATTACCTGATAATAAATACCAGTAGTATCGTATTGCTGCATGTTTAAATTATTTTGCTGTATATATGCTCGGATATTTCGATCATCCATTTGTTTAGCACTTTCGTATTCTTTTTTACAGCCGGTAGCGACTACAGCAACCAAACATATTGCGATAAAGGCTTGATATAAATTCAATTTCATTTAAATATATTAATTCGTAATGTCTAGTAATTTTGCTGAAATTCTAAGTTGTGTCCTAGGATCAACAAGCTAAAACAATTTTCTTCATCTTTTTTAAAAATGATCACAAATTTATCCTTTTAAACGTCAAAAACTAAGCCTTAACATATTTTAACAAAAAAATTAATCATACACAGGTAAGAACCTTAAATTTGTACTCTTATCAACTCACATTCCACAACCGATGTTCTTATGAAAAAAACACTCTTGTTAAGTTTATTTACAGCTTTTCTTGTGCTAAATCATGCGGATGCTCAGGCACAAACATACAAGAATGCAATTGGCGGGCGGTTTGGGGCAGCGAATGGCATTACTTTTAAAACTTTTGTTCAAAGCGATAGAGCATTGGATTTTATTCTAAACTTCCAAAGCAGAAAAAACTATTCTTACTTTCGCTTTACGGGATTATATGAAATACATAACCCCATAAACAATGCTTTGGGTTTGCGTTGGTACTACGGGCTGGGAAGTACTATAGGCAGCAGAAGATATAAGCCAGATGATAATACCAACTTTCTTTTAAGCCTGGACGGCGTTATTGGGCTAGACTATAAATTTAAAAACGCTCCTATCAATCTTGCTTTGGATTGGAAACCAGCTATTGAAATTGTGCCAGAAACAGATTTTGATGCTACCGGACTTGGCTTATCCATCCGGTTTACTTTCTAAAACTTGGTTATAAAAGGTTTTCGTTATTCCGAAGCGAAAAAAGATAATCGTCACACTTCGTGCAGTTGCAAAGTCATCCAATTCAATAACAAACTATAATTACGCTTAAGACTACGTTTGGTTTAACTATCTTCATCAGATGTAAATGCACCAAAAATCATTTTGATTAGCGAAAGAACAAGCGCAAAAAAAAGCGCTGTAAAAAATCCGGATGTATTAAATCCATCCATTAACCTATCAACCAACAGCACCATTAAAACGGTGATAATAAAAGACATCAGTCCGAGTGTTAGAATATTTATGGGAAAAGTAAAAATCCGCAGAAGAGTACCTACTGTTGCATTGGCTAACGCGATTAAAATACCAGCAATAATAGCGCTTAAAAAACCATCCACCTCAACGCCCGGTATCAGGAATGCCGCAACAGACACCGCCACCCCCATCAATAAAATCTCAATGATTAGTTTCATATAGTTAAAAATATACTTTTTCTTAAACCTTTAACTTCAACATTAAAATACCTAATCGCAAATAATTGTTTGCAAAAAATAACATTCAAACATCAATTATTTGATTTCCTGTTTTTCTTAGAAAAAAATATTACTTACATTTGTGCCGATAAAAAAGAGGGGATGGTGTCCCCTCTTTTTTATTACTGGTATTTTGCGATATGAGTATTGAGCAACGAGTGACTGATTTAGTCAATGAAAAGATTGCAGAAAGAGAAGACCTGTTTTTGGTAGATGTTAAAATGCATCCTAACGGAAAGCTCGTTGTTTTGGTGGATGGGGATCATGGCGTAGCCATACAAGATTGCGCAGCTATAAGCAGACATGTTGGGTTTCACCTGGAGGAAGAAAACACTATTCAGCATGCCTACAACCTCGAAGTGTCTTCTCCCGGAATTGATACACCACTAAAACAAAAAAGGCAATATCAAAAAAATCTGGGCCGCTCTGTTAGCATTAAACAAACAGATGGTAACAAACGCGAAGGAAAGCTCCTTCAAATAACAGATGAAGCGGTATCCCTAGAAGAAAAAGGAAAAAAAGAAAAGGGGGGGAAAGCTCAATTAATAGAAAGCTTTATCCCATTTGATCAAATAGCAGAAACAAAGGTTTTAATTTCATTTAAATAAAAATGAGCAATATTAATTTAATAGATTCATTTCAGGAGTTTAAAGACTTCAAAAATATTGATCGGCCAACGGTAATTAGTGTGTTAGAAGAAGTTTTTCGCAGCATGATCCGGAAAAAATTTGGCACTGATGAGAATTGTGATGTCATTGTAAACCCAGATAACGGGGATTTGGAAATCTGGCGCACACGTAAGGTAATGGAAGATGGATTTTCTGAAGACGATGACCTGGAAATTGAATTAGCAGAAGCCAGACAAACTGATGCCGATCTGGAAGTAGGTGATGAGTTTATTGAGCAGATCACCCTTGAAAGTTTTGGCCGAAGAGCCATTCTTGCGGCACGCCAAACATTAGTTTCAAAAATTCTTGAATTAGAAAAAGACGAGATTTTTCGTAAATACAAAGACCGTACAGGCGAAATTGTTACCGGTGAAGTTTATCAGGTTTGGAAAAAAGAAACTCTAGTTTTGGATGATGAAGGCAACGAGTTAATCCTGCCAAAAACCGAACAAATTCCGGCCGATTATTTCAAAAAAGGAGATACTGTTCGTGCAGTAATCTTAAGTGTAGATATGGTGAACAGTAGCCCGAAAATCATCATTTCCCGAACCGCCCCTGAATTCTTGCAACGCTTGTTTGAAATGGAGGTTCCCGAAATATTTGATGGCTTAATCACTATTAAAAAGATTGTTCGCGAACCCGGAGAGCGTGCCAAAGTAGCCGTAGAATCTTACGACGATCGGATTGACCCGGTGGGCGCCTGCGTGGGTATGAAAGGATCACGTATCCATGGTATCGTTCGCGAATTAAAGAATGAAAATATTGACGTCATTAACTATACCAACAACATTTCATTATATATCCAACGAGCCTTAAGTCCCGCACGTATCACCACCATTAAACTGGATGATGAAGAAAAGCGTGCCGCGGTTTACTTAAAGCCAGATCAGGTATCGTTAGCAATTGGCCGTGGCGGACATAATATCAAACTTGCCGGTAAACTTACCGGATATGAGATTGACGTTTATCGGGAATCCGAAGAAGATGAAGAAGACGTGGATATTGAAGAATTTGCGGATGAAATTGATAGCTGGATCATTGATGAATTCAAGCGGATCGGGTTAGATACCGCAAAATCAATTCTTGCATTATCAACAGACGAATTGATAAAACGTACAGATCTTGAAGAAAGTACGGTAAAGGAAGTACTGAATATCCTTAAAGCAGAATTTGAATAAATGATGATTCAGATTTAGCTATGTAAATAAGAAGATAAAAAATGTACTTTTGTTAAAATACGAGAGGTTATAATTTTTAAATGTCAGAAGGAAAGAGCATAAATTTATTAAAAGCTGCAAAAGAACTCAATATTGGTTTATCTACCGCTGTTGAATTTTTAAGCAAAAAAGGATATATGGTTGATCCTAAGCCTACTACAAAACTCGACGAAGAGATGTATGGTGTTCTTTTAAGGGAATTTCAGGGAGACAAAATTGTTAAAGAAGAATCCAAGCAAATAGCTATCGGCAAAGTTCGCCGCGATGATGCCCCCCCTTCCTCTAACGAACCCTCACGTACCAAGGATTTTGAACAGGAAGAAGTACTGATTAAAAATGTTGGCACATTTACCCCCGCTCCTTCTGCAGATAAAACCAAACCCGCAACTATCCCGACCGAATCTAAAACAGAAGAAAGTGCTCTTCCAGGAGTAAAGGTAGTTGGGAAAATTAACTTGGAAGATTTTAACAAGAAAAGCCGTGGAGAGAAAAAAGAAGAGAATCTATCTGAGTCAAAACCAGAGCCAGTTGCTGAAGAAGAAAAACAGCCAGTTGTTGAAGAAAAGCCTTTAACACCAACTCCTGCAACACAAGCAGAAATAGCTGCTGAAGAAAACGACGAAGAGGTTATACGTGCACGTGCAGAAAGATTGAGTGGCCCTAATGTTGTTGGCAAGATAAACTTGCCTGTTCAGCGCCCCAAAGATCAACCGGTAGCATCTTCTTCTAACATTGCTGGTAGTGATCACAAAAGAAAACGCAAGCGCAAAGAAGGCGGGCAACAACAAGGCAGTGGGCAACCGGGGCAAGGTACTCGACCCGCACAAGCAGGCGGGCAACAAGGTCGCCCGGATTTTAGAGGTGGTCAGAGAAATCAACCACACGGTGCAGGCCGCCCTGATTTTAGAAATAAAGCCCGTACGGATACCCCAAAAGAAGAACCTTCAGAAAAAGAAATACAAGATCAGATTAAAGCAACACTTGCCCGTTTAAGTGGTGCAGGAAAATCCGGCAAGTTCTCGCAACGTGCCAAATTACGTCGCCAGAAGCGAGACGATGTTGCACAATCTGCAGAAGAGGCTGCATTAGAAAGAGAACTGCAATCAAAAGTTTTGCGTGTTACAGAATTTGTAACAGCTAATGAGCTGGCAAATTTGATTGATGTTCCGGTAACACAAATCATCTCCACTTGCATGAGTTTGGGAATGTTTGTTTCTATCAACCAACGTCTGGACGCGGAAACACTTACCATCGTTGCAGATGAGTTTGGTTACCAGGTAGAATTTGTTAAACCAGACGACGAGGAAACAATCTCGTTAGAAGAAGAAGACCGCGAGGAAGATATAGTACCCAGAGCACCTATTGTTACCGTTATGGGGCATGTGGATCATGGTAAAACATCCTTATTGGATTTTGTTCGCAAAGCCAATGTTATTGCAGGCGAAGCTGGTGGCATTACACAGCACATTGGAGCATATGAGGTAACATTAGAGAATGAGCGAAAAATGACTTTCTTAGATACACCGGGCCACGAAGCGTTTACCGCTATGCGTGCACGTGGGGCTAAGGTGACCGACATTGCCATTATCGTTATCGCTGCCGATGACAGTGTGATGCCTCAAACACGGGAAGCAATCAACCACGCACAAGCGGCCGGTGTTCCTATTGTTTTCGCATTCAGTAAGGTGGATAAACCGGGTGCCAATGCCGACAAGATCCGCGAACAATTATCAACTATGAATATCCTGGTTGAAGATTGGGGTGGCAAATACCAATCTCAGGAAATATCCGCGAAAACAGGTTTAAATGTTGATTTATTATTAGAAAAAGTATTGCTTGAAGCAGATATACTCGAGCTAAAAGCCAATCCGAATAAACGTGCCGTAGGAACAGTAATTGAAGCTGCCTTAGATAAAGGCAGAGGTATTGTAACCACGGTTTTAATACAAGCAGGAACGTTAAAAGTGGGTGACCCGATACTTGCGGGAAGCTATAGCGGCAGGGTAAAAGCATTGCATAATGAACGTGGCCAAAAGGTTGACAAGGCCGGCCCCTCAACTCCAGTTCAGGTATTGGGTATGCAAGGCGCTCCTACAGCAGGAGATAAATTTAATGCGATGGAGAGCGAAGTCGAAGCCCGCGAAATTGCAAATAAACGCCTTCAACTACAGCGTGAACAGGGCTTGCGTACACAAAAACACATTACACTGGATGAAATTGGCCGACGTTTAGCTATCGGGAACTTTAAGGAACTGAATATTATTGTTAAGGGTGATGTGGATGGTTCGATCGAAGCGCTATCCGACTCCTTATTAAAACTTTCAACGGAAGAAATTCAGGTGAACATCATCCATAAATCTGTGGGACAGATTTCTGAATCGGACGTACTCCTTGCTTCCGCTTCGGATGCAATAATCATTGGATTCCAGGTACGCCCGTCTATTGGTGCCCGAAAATTAGCCGAGCAAGAGGAAATTGATATCCGCTTATATTCTATTATCTACGATGCGATTAACGAAGTTAAAGCGGCAATGGAAGGCATGCTTTCGCCCGAATACGAAGAGAAAATTACTTCGAATGTTGAAATTCGCGAAGTATTTAAGATCACTAAGGTTGGAACCGTTGCAGGTTGTATGGTATTGGATGGTAAAATTACGCGTAATAGCAAAATACGTATCATCCGGGATGGCGTAGTAGTTTATACCGGCGAACTGGCATCATTAAAACGCTTCAAAGACGATGTGAAGGAAGTAGCTACCGGATATGAGTGCGGATTGAACATTCAAAACTTTAACGATATTAAAGTTGGTGATATTGTTGAATCGTACGAACAGGTAGAGGTGAAACGGAAACTGTAAAAATAATTAGAATAAAAAAGAGAGGCGATATAAAACATATCGCCTCTCTATTTTTACTATATCTGCCAACATTATTGACCGAAATACCTTTACTTGCGCATTTTCGCATCAACTGTAAAATTGCTGCATATCTATCAACCGCTTATACAGGCCATTATTCTTTAATAACTCTTGATGAGTTCCCTGTTCCACGATATTACCCGATTCCAGTACCACAATTTCATCTGCACTCTGAATAGTACTCAACCGGTGTGCAATAACCAGGGAGGTTCGGTTTGTCATTAACTTATTTAATGCATCCTGAACCAATTTTTCTGACTCAGTATCCAGGGCTGAGGTAGCTTCATCCAACAACATGATAGGTGGGTTTTGGAGTACCGCCCTTGCAATGGATACACGTTGTTTTTGTCCGCCTGAAAGCTTTACTCCGCGATCGCCAATATTGGTTTGGTAACCCTTATCCGTTTTAATAATAAAATCGTGTGCATTAGCAATCCGGGCCGCAGTTTCTACCTCGTCGGGAGTAGCGCCGGGTTTCCCAAAGGCGATGTTATTATAAATGGTATCATTAAACAAAATAGACTCCTGGTTTACAATACCCATTTGCGCCCGAAGCGAACTCATACTACACTCACGTATATCCCTTCCATCAAATATAATCTTACCCGATTGGGGTTCGATGAACCTGGGTAGCATGTCCATTAACGTGGATTTACCCCCTCCGGAAGGGCCAACCAAGGCAATGGTTTTTCCTTTTGGAATAGTTAATGAAATGCTGTGCAACACGGGCCGATTGGTATAGGAAAAAGAAACATTTTCCAATTTAACCGAATGCTCAAATCTCTCAATTTCAATTGCATCAGCCACATCTTTAATAGCTGGCTCCTCATCAATTAATGCCAATACGCGTTCTCCGGCTGCAATACGGGAGTGGATATTACTGAAGGAAGCGGTTATTGCCTTTGCTGGACGCATTACCTGAGAAAATATCGCG
>JANWIB010000116.1 GCA_025450155.1 Sphingobacteriaceae bacterium | reverse complement strand
TGCGGGCTAGATTGGGAATTTCAATAAAAACACCTATAGCCAGAATTGCTGTTGTTCCGAAAAGAATGAACTTCAGAAATTGAGTATAAACTTTATTCGTTACAGACCGATTGGCTCGATAAACATACCAGTCTATCAGCAACATCATTATTATTCCTGCTAAACGCATAGCTCATACACAACGCATAATAGCACTTTTTTGTGTTATCAGAAGAGGAGAGAGAATAGGATTTTATTTTGAGTAATCTATTTTAAATTTCGAAAGATTAGGAAGCCTGTTCTTTGGGCGTTTCAGCTCATGTTGGTAAACCACCTGCCCTAAATTTTTCATAAACGGATAACCCACCGTTTCATATTCATACTTGTTATCGTTATAAATACCATCTTCGTTTACATGGATAACTGCAGTTAAAAGAAACTCCACCTTATTGTTAAAGTCCACGAAATAAGCATTATCAATAAGATACCCATAGGCATTACCAATTTTATTAAAAACACGAATGTTAGGATCCGGTACTGCATTTTTATCACTTCCGTAAAACAGGAATTTGCAATAAGTAGCCCAGTTTTCTTTTGGATTAAATGTGGGTTCTTTACTCTCGGTAGGATACATAGACATGTATTTATATAGCAAGTGATAGTCATCATTAGCTAATCTAAATTGTTTATTTTCAGGAAAATATTCCGGGAAAATTAATTTCTTCATTACTTCCTGCTGATCGGCAATGCTAAAAACATTTTTATCGCTAAAATCAAAAGGTTCATTAATCAATTCATTTTTCGCGTTGAGATAACCTTTTCCTTGTTTCAGATTTTTTAATGCGAGCGGGTAATCAAGCGAATCATATTGTGCAGGTTGTGTATAATTCGCTTCATCGCTCAAAAAAATTATTTTTTTAGTGTGCCTGGCAGCCTCGCCGCCATCTCCAATGGCTAAACGATTGAGAATCCGGCTGTGATTTAATCCATTTTCTTTTAGTTTTTGATTGATTTCTTTACGCCCTATAAATTCATAAAGCGTATTAAAGGCAGCATTATCGCTTACCAGCAGAATTTTTTTAATACAGGCTGCAATACTCAAACTATGATCAGAAATCGAATCGATATGCATTGGAATATGAGCACTGAGCTGCAGCCATGAGGTTGTGGGATTATAGACTGATGCTAAACGATTGATTTTTTCCAGGGCAAATATGGCAGTTGGGAGTTTAACTGTGCTTGCCGGGTAAAAATACCAGGCGGGGTCTAGGTGGTATGAAAATGATTTAAAATGTGGTTTATTGTCCTTATCGCGATCTATTTGTGTATATAAAATCTGGATATCATTTTGCCTGGGATGAGCTAAAACACCGGAAAATAAGTCCGGGTGAGATTTAAGCAGATTTTGTAAAAACAGGGTATCAGTAGTTTGAGCAGAAAGCGTCGTGGAAATACTCATGATTAGCAGACTAATAGATAGTTTCATCTGGTAAAACTACCTATTTGCCGGGAAAATGGTATGTATAGTATTTTCTAAAAACAACAAAACCACCGCTTTATATGCGATGGCTTTGCAGAATCGTAAATTTTTCTGTGTATTATTTTTTGTAGAAAAATAATCGGGTAATGTAAATTCCATTTCCATCTTTTTCTCCGGCATCACTTTCTACGCCACTTACTGCAAATTTTAGTTCCCAACCTTCTTTAACCAGGTTGTTGATTTTAGATGAGATTACGGCATCATTAGAGGCAATATTCTGAAAGTTAATACCTACTATGCTGAAAAAGTTCAGCAATTTAGTTTCCGCAAAATTATCGACTTTCAGGTCGCTTCTATCCACATCGCCCTGACTACTTTTCTTTCCGTTAGTACGTTCGGTGGTAAACGAAGCAGCATTCACATTAGGCTCTTTACTTTCTATTATTCTCGATCTGCCTATCCCTGCAGGAATAATAGATTCAACAATAGTTACTACTTTGTACTCTTGTGCAACAGATACACCAGTGGCTCCTAAAGCCATCAGAAGAATTAAAATTCCCTTTTTCATCATATTATTAATTTAAAAACGTTTGCCGTGAATTTAATGGAAATGTTCCGTATTTAAAATAATTTGTAAAATCCATTTCCGGTTATATCTTTGCAATGCTTTTGGTTCCTCATCGTAACAGATAGGATTAAAAGGGAATTAGGTGCGAATCCTAAACAGTCCCGCTGCTGTATTCTCCGCAACGGTTATCTATTCTAAAGCCACTGTTCTATAGGAATGGGAAGGCCGGATAACCGGGAGTAAGTCAGAAGACCTGCCTTGGCATTAAATAATTCATAGCTTTCGGGGATTGAAGCTTGGATGAAAATACTTCACCACGTATTCTCATTTCCAGTATTCTTCTGTTTGCTGTGAGCTTACTCACAACAAAATGAAAAAAAAATTAATTGATGTTGTCGCAGGCCTGGGGTTTGCACAACTGGCACTGTTTAGTACAGTTGCAATGGCGCAGGAAAAATCCGGTGGTTCATTAAATGAAGTTGTTGTAACAGCTTCGCGTTCTCCCAAAAAACAATCAGAAATTGGTAAAGTAGTTCGGGTGATCACTTCGGAACAGTTAAACCGGAGCCAGGGCAGGACGTTACCGGAGATTTTAAATCATGTGGCCGGTTTAACACTTTCGGGTACCGGGAACGGTTTTGGAACTATTGTTACAGCATATACGCGAGGCGCTTCTGCAGGATATACGCTTATTTTGATAGATGGAATTCCTGTAAATAATGCTTCATTAATATCAGGAGAGTATGATCTTACTTCATTTTCTATTGATCAAATAGAGCGCATTGAAATTCTAAGAGGGGTAAATTCAACGTTGTATGGTTCTGATGCTATAGCTGGAGTAATAAACATCATTACTAAACAACCCTCAAAAGAGAAGATGAATGGAGAAGTCGTATTATCAGGAGGAAGTTACCGTACCTTTAAAGAGGCTGTAGGAATTAACGGAACAGTCAATAAAACGGGGATAGCCTTAAATGGATCTAATACGACATCGAGAGGATTTTCTGTTGCTGCCAATCCCGCAAATCTCGGTTCTTATGAAAGGGACGGATTAGATCAAATGACGCTTAATACACGAATTACCCAGCAAATTTCTAATAAAATTTCATTAAATGCTAACTTACAATTAAGTCGTAATTCGTTTGATATGGATGGAGGATCGTTTAAAGATGATCCGGATTATAAAGGAAGAAACAGTTTTCTATTTGGAGGATTGGCTGGAAGGTATGTTCTGCCTCAAGGAGCTTTAAATGTAACTATCAGCCAGAATAATGTGTGGTATAAATTTACAAACCCCAATACCAGCAAGGCACATACTCTTGGGAAGATTACTTATGTTGAAGGTATATTAAATCAGCAATTGTCTCAAAATTTTGATCTTACTGCTGGAATCAATTATCGTTATACTGCTTCCAATCAAAGAAGCGAATTTGGAACTTTTATTAGCACCTTAAACCAAAATAATAACATCTTCAGCAGCTTTGCCAGTTTTTTTCTTAAGCACGATTCCGGATTACGGTTTGAATTGGGTGGAAGATATAACCACCATTCTGAATATGGAAATAACTTTACCTATACCATTAATCCATCATTTATTATAGCAGATCGCTTTAAACTTTTTGCAAGCATAGCTTCGGCTTATAAAGTTCCTTCTATCTATCAGCTTTATTCGGAGTATGGAAATCTAGCCTTGGAACCAGAGAATTCAACCTCTTATGAAACGGGGTTTGACCTGGAATTGGTTCCTTCAAAAATAAACTTCAGTACTTCATTCTTCAAACGAGATATTCATGATTTAATTTATTTCTTTACCGATCCGGTTACTTTTGAATCGCAATATCGAAATGGTGCTTCTCAAAAAGATAAAGGTTTTGAAATGGAGTTAACTACCAATCCAACTGAAAAACTGTCTTTTAACGCCTGGTATGCTTATGTGGAAGGCAAAAGTAAAGATGCGAACGGTATTATTACAGAATATCTGTTTAGGCGACCAAAAAGCTCTTTTGGCGCTACTGCAGGTTATAAATTTAATAAATCTGTAGCGTTGAATTTGATTTATAAATATACAGGTAAACGGTTTGAACAGTTCTATAACGAAACCATTTTCGCAACAGAAATAATGGCTTTAAAGTATTATTCTGTTTTTGATATCTATTTGCATGTAAAGCCCACCAGTCGTTTAATGCTTTTTGCTGATGTAAAAAATATTTTCGATGCGGATTATATTGAATGGAGAGGCTATACTACCCGTGGCAGGAATTTTAATGCGGGGGTAAAATATACGTTCCGATAATCCGATTGTGCGATCGAATTGCGACCCCTTAATAAATGATGTCAGCCTGAGCCGGTCGAAGGCTGTCACCCGGAAAAACATGCTTTGACGGGCTCAGCATCGCATGATCATTAGATCGCACAACAGGATTCCGATAATTTTTGTCTTGTTCATCGCTATTTTTGTTTCAGTCGATTTTATTACCTTCGGATCAAACACTATGATGAATCCCAAAATTCTTTTAGAACTGGTAACATTCAAAATGCCTTTTGGAAAGCATAAAGGGATTTTGCTTTGCGATTTACCCGTTTCTTACCTGGAGTGGTTTAGCAGCAAAGGTTTTCCTCCGGGAAAAATGGGGATGTTGCTTTCTACGATGTATGAGATCAAATTAAACGGATTGGATTACTTATTAGCACCTTTAAAGAAATAAAAACTTAAGCATTCTTTGTTGCTCTAAGCCAGGCATGAGCCATTAACCCGGACCCAGCCAGAGTAGGATGAATACCGTCAGAAGTCCAGTAAAGCCCCGGAGCTGCTTCTTGAGCTTGATCAAAAACTTTTTGGTAAGGAATAAATACCGCACCGAATTGTTGTGCTATTTCTTTCGAGGTTTTTTGATATTCGGTAAAAGCAGGATACCATTTCTTAGTTACATACTTAATACCCGGAACAGCAAAAGGTTCTCCAATAATAAACTGAATACCGGGTAATGCTTGTTTCGTTCTTTCTAGCAGCGCTACCAGATCATTTCTATACGTTTCTATAGTCCCCTTATACCCAAAGTCCAGCGTATGCCAAAAATCATTCACTCCAATCATCACACTGAGAATCGTTGGTTTCAGTTGCAAACAATCTGTATTCCAGCTTTCGGCTAATTGATAAACCTTGTTGCCACTAATTCCTTTATTGTAGATCTTTAAGTTTTTAGTTGGATGTTGATGCAATAACTCGGCAGATGCTAAAAAAGCATAGCCGGAACCAAGCGTTTTTGGGTCATTAAAAGTGGTACTATTCTTATCTCTTCCAGCATCTGTAATGGAATCGCCCTGA
The DNA here is from genome assembly GCA_025450155.1 of Sphingobacteriaceae bacterium. Taxonomy (GTDB): domain Bacteria; phylum Bacteroidota; class Bacteroidia; order Sphingobacteriales; family Sphingobacteriaceae; genus JANWIB01. Next base: position 1,343 of record JANWIB010000116.1, on the reverse strand, counting down.
AAAAGAATAGCATCATCTTTTTTAAGAGAAATTTTTCCGGCAGCACTATCAGCAGCAAATGCAGAGAGAACTATTTCGGGAATACTCAAGGATAATATTCCGCTAGCAGTTACCTTTTTTATAAAATTTCTTCTATTGCTAGTATACATAATCTCCTTATAGCTTTAATCCAGATTTTTTTTATAAAAAACTGCATCAAGGGAATTATGCGGAAAATCTATGGGTAATTCTGCTGAATATATCTTTATAAACCCATTTTTTTCATAAAATCTCTGTGCTCCTTTAAATTGATCCATTGTTCCGAGGTACAAGCAGATGCAATTATTCTTAATGCAATGATCTGTAGCAGTTTGTAAAAGTATTCTAGCGACACCCCGTTCACCTCCGCGATACTTTTGCATCAAAAACATACATTTTAATACACTGTATTTAGCATTCAATAAGACAATCCCTATGGTTCCAACGACTTGCTCATCTATCAAAGCAACCCAATAAAAAACGTCCCGGTAAGCAAGATAATTCCTGTAAATTTGGCGAAGGGTTTGAGAAGACAGGAGTAATAAACTCCTGCTCAATTTCTTTCATTAAAGTATCAATCTCTTCTTGATCGGATTCTCTATAGGGACGTATTTCTATTTTTGAGATTAACATTAAATGAAATTAAGTACTTCATTAATTGTATCCTAATATTTTTAATACCTGCTTACTATTCTGTTCTTCTCCAAATACCTCGAAATTAAACGTTTCATCACGGTTGCGGCGGATAATGACATGTTTGGGTGAGGGAAGGAGGCAATGGTGAATGCCACCGTATCCACTTAATACTTCCTGGTAGGCTCCCGTGTGAAAAAATCCGATATATTGTACTTTACGTGTTTTAGGCATAAACACATTATTCATGTGCGCCTCCTGGTTGTAATAATCCTGTCCGTCGCAGGTAATACCGCCCAGGTTTACCCGTTCATATTCCGAATCCCAGTTATTCACAGGCAATAACACGTACTTCTGATTTAAAGCCCATACATCTGGCAGGTTGGTAATAAACGAGCCATCTAACATGAGCCATTTTTCCCGGTCGTTTTGTTGCTTACGTCCCAGCACTTTATACAAAATGCCCGATGCTTCTGCAACGGTATATTTTCCAAACTCGGTAACAATATCGGGTTCCTCGACATCGTGTTCAGCACAAATTTCCTTTATTCGTTTTACAATTTCGTTCACCATGTATTCGTAATCGAAATCAAAAACTAAAGAATCTTTAAACGGCATACCGCCACCGATGTCTAACGTATCTAAATCTGGATTGATTTTTTTGAACCTGCAATACAGCGTTACGTATTTCT
>JANWIB010000115.1 GCA_025450155.1 Sphingobacteriaceae bacterium | reverse complement strand
CTTCCCAATAGGAAAAGAATTGGTATTGTATTTTACAGAAATACAAGAAAAGAAATTGTTGGAAAAACCATTACCCAAAAGCGTTGTCCAGTTAAGAACAATACTTGATTCAATTCCTCAAATTACGTTCACGGCCAAACCAGATGGCGAAATTGAATACTGTAGTAAGAGATGGGAAGAATATACCGGTTTACCTGTACAGGAGGGATTTTTTTCTTTCTGGCAACGGGCCATACACCCTGAAGATTTAGCGTATGCAACAGATTCGTGGCAAAAGGCTGTACATACGGGTAATCCACATGAAATTAAGTACCGCTTACGGAAAGCCAATGGTGAATATCGCTGGCACGTAGAAAGTGCTATACCTGTTAAAGATAAATACAATCACATTACAATGTGGGTGGGTACAGTTATCGAAATTCATAAGCAAAAAATAGCAGAGCAGGAATTGAGAATACAGGAACGATTTGTTAAAGAGACTCTGAAAGAAAAAGAGTTAATAGAATCATTGCTGAAGCAAAAAGAAGAATTTTTAAGTATTGCCAGTCATGAATTAAAAACCCCGGTCACCAGCATGAAAGCCAGTCTGCAACTATTGCACCGATTAATAGAGCGAAAAGATGATCCTAAAGTTCTAATACCTTTTCTTGAAGGGTCAATCAGACAGATCAATAAAATAATTGATTTGATATCAGATCTGCTGGATGTAACAAAAATACAAGCGGGCAAATTAAAACTTCACATTAACACCTTTGGTATAGACGAAATAATTGCGGACTCGATTTATCAGCAGGGAAATTCGCACGAAATACGGGTAAAAAATACCGTAACAGAACCAATAGAGGGGGATAAATTGCGTATTGAACAGGTGTTAATGAACTACTTGAGTAATGCAATAAAATATTCGCCAAATGCAAAAGAAATATTGCTTAATGTGGAAAAAGAGGGTGATTTCGTAAAAATATCGGTTACTGATTTTGGTATTGGGATACCGAAAGAGAAGCTGAAAAATATTTATCAACGTTTTTATCGTGTAGACGATGTATCACCGCAATTTACCGGCCTGGGTTTGGGTTTATATATATCTTCGGAAATTATACAGGCGCATCGGGGACATTGGGGCGTAGAGAGCGAAGCAGCAAAAGGCTCTACTTTTTGGTTTACTATACCCATTAAGGCCCAATATTCGGATACCGATAAGGTGCTCCATTCAAAAGAAACAGCTTAAAATTATATCGTCTCGAAAAGAACAGTAGAGGTTTATTAATTTATACGTTATGGTAACGCCACAATATATGCCGGATTCTTTTTTAACACATAATAATTTAGATGAAGGTCTTTTGCCTGTTTCACCCACCGGCTTATCTTATAATCGCTATTGGTGCCGTCTATTAATAGAAGCTGAAATTGTATAAATTCCACCAGAGATGCGAGGTTTACCCCTGGATTATCAGAGAGCAATACTGCATGAACCGCAAGCTTTTTCTTATACACTCGAAAATCAAAACGCTTGTTCCAAATTACCATCTTCCAGTTTCTAAACTGAATAAAATTACTATCACACAAAAAATTTCCTTTCGAGAAAGTCTCTCCTGTACTTAATTGATGGGTATTCTTAATTAATTCTGCATCTATAAAAGGTTGTACAGAAAACAGATAGGTTTTATCATCTTCAGACAAGTTTGTTAAAAAGAATGCCTGCCTTCCCTCAATAAATCCAATAGCCGATTTCTTTCTCAGGCTATAAAAAATCACTTTATTCTCTTTTTGCCTAAAAACGATCTTTAAACTTGAATTTAAAACAAAAACCAGGATTAATAGTAAGCCCGTTATTAAAAACGGTTTTTTCTTTAAAGCGAAGAAATAGATACAAACAAAAATGAAAAGGTAAATAAGAAGGTATTCCCAACTACTTACCCAAATCCCTTTAGCAACAGAAAACGGAAGATTCTCCAGATAATGTAATCCGGAATTGGTAAAACTGATGAGTTTTTGTAACAACCATCCCAGCGGCTGTGATATCCAATCGAAAGGTAGTAGTACAAAAAGTAACCCGCCATACATAATCAGAGTAACCGGCAAAACAATAAATAAATTACTGAATAAAAAGTTGAGTGGAAACTGGTGAAAGTAGTATAAACTTAACGGAAATGTGGCTAACTGGGCTGCAATAGATAGCGCTGAATAGCTCCATATCTTATCAAAAACATAGTTTTTAATATAGAAAGCATGATATATTTTAGGATAAAGATACACCAACCCCAATACGGCCAGGTACGATAATTGAAAACCTACATCCACTAAAAAGAAAGGATTATAAATAAGCAAAATCACCGCCGAAACAGCCACCAGGTTATACGTATTCTGACTCTTATTTATTGCTTTTCCAATAATGACAAAGCTTAGCATTAGTGCAGCCCGGCAAACTGCCGACGAGAAGCCGGTGACACAAGAATAAGCCCAGATCAGCACTAAAATTAAGACCGCTTTCATTAACCGGAATTTTCGTGTCCTGTCCATGCTTTTTAAAAGGAATGTGAGTACAAAAAACACAATTCCAACATGCATTCCGGAAACAGAGAGCACATGCATCGTTCCGGTTGCGGAGTAGGCACTTAACACCTCCTTACTTAGATCTGCCCGGTAACCTAAAATCAATGTTGAAGCAACTGCTGCTGCATCTTTAGCTGCTATAAACTTATTAAACCGTTCTACTAATTTTTGGCGTAATCGTATGGCTGAAGCAATAATAAAGTTTCCCTGATCGTGCTTAAGTACTTTTATTTGATGCTCGTTAATAAAAGTCTGGTGGTAAATGGCTTTATGCGAAAGATAGTCTCGAAAATCAAATTCATAGGGATTAAATGGTGGCTCAACTTCATTAAACTTAGCAGGAATAAGTAAAAGATCACCGTAACGGTAGGCCTGCTTTCTCTGTACTTTTAGTGCAATCAGTAAATTTCCCACAGATGGAATCGATTTACTACCTTGAATGCTTTGCTGCGCCTTGGTTTCAAAACGGACAATATCGCCGCTTACTTTAGGTTCTGAGGATATATTAACTAATAGAAACTCTTGCCTGAGTTTACTAAAATGATTTTCTTCAAGCCTTTGGCCAGCAACAGTTGTAATCTCGTATCCACAAATGCCGATAAAAAGAAACAAAAGTATTCCCGTAATCCATCGCCATCTATAAAGCCGAAGTTTTTTATAGAAAACATGGCATATAACAAAAATCACCAATGATCCGATTAATAAAAATTGGAGGCTGTTAAACCAATTAATTGTGGGTGGAAGGCATAGGGCCATACTAATTCCAAAAATTAGTGGAATTAGTATCCTTACGAATGGAATTTCGCCTTTTTGTATCGTTTCTATCAAAACTGAAACCTGATTTGAGCTTTTATATCCGATTGTTTGTTCCCTTTAATAAGTCCCAATCCTGAACCAATAGCATCTTTGTTAATATAGCTGGTAACAGCATACCGGAACCAAATATCCATCCCCTTTTTTATTTTATACCGTCCATTAAAATAGATTCTTAATCCTTTATCCTGAAAGCCAGGAGTCGAAAAACTATATAAAACATCGGTTTCATATGCGTAGACACGTGTATTGAACCCTCGTGTATCAAAAATAGTGAACCGGGCATTCCCAGAGAATTTTGATTTGACAGGGTTGTAAGCGATATCCTGATAAAGCAAGTACCCTGTTTCTAAAGGCTGTAATCCTTTTTTATAATTAACCAGTTCCACCCTGTTTTTTATTTGGAAAGCAGCGTTTATTTTATAGTTTAAATCAATCCGGTAATTTTGTTTCCGTACCGATTCCAGAAAATTAATGGAATTCTCTAATTCATCATTCTCTTCTTTATTTTCCTCTTTATATCGGAATAAAGCTTTTAATTTTTTGCTGGGGGAGTAACTTAATTGGAATAAAAACTCATACCCTTTTGAAGGCGCATCTACGCCAAACTTAAGCCAGGGGAACCTGAAGAAATCTGTATAGCCTGAAATCTCAAGCTTAGAGTTGGGAGTAATTAATATACCCGAATAAAAGCCATTTTCATTACTTCCTATCGATTCAGCTACTGCCTGATTAAAAAACGAGTAATAATCTTTTTGATAATTTCGATAAACCCCTACAAGAGAAACTGTAGGTGCAACACTCATCATGGTGCCGGTTAAATGCGCAAAACCGCTGTTTAAACTATGGGCAGATTCTCCAAAAAAATAAAAATTCCGCCAGTTATAATGATAATACCAACCCAAATTAATCAAACCGGAAGCTGAAAAATTATACCGATTATATGGCATTTTTCCTTGTTCGAAAGGATGATCAAATTTGGTTTGATAAGCAATAAAACCAGTTTTAAGGCTGCGATAATCGTATTGAATGGCGGCACCGTAAATCAGTTCTTTAAGCGCATATTTGTTACTAATTTCAGTTAATGTGCGATGAAATCCACTTTGATTAATAGAACTCACTTCGTCTTTATCTGCACTAATAGTTGCATCCAAAAAGCGGAATGAGGCAAAGGGTGTCAATGTGATATTTTTAAAACCAAGTGTCGCTGTAGTCCCCCTAAAAAACAGGGCCTCGTTACTGGAAGTATAAGGCCGAAGTCCAATATCCTGTTTCGGAATAGTAACAATGGATGCTCCTTTCCCAAAGCTCAAACCTGACCATAAAGCAAGGCCTTGCCCAAATTGAAGTGCATAATCACCAATGATTAGTTTTTTTAAACTGCCTTTTCCTTTATAAGCGATAAATCCGGAATAAAAATCAAAGCCATTTTTCTGTTTTCCTGCGAAGAAACTTTCACCAGCATCCTTTTCAGCAGTGATGCCGGCTGAAAAACTATTCTGAAACATGTATCGGTATCGTATGAGCGAACGCTGTGGTGTTCCTAAATAACCCGCATCCGAGTCTGAAAAACCCTGTGGTTTTTCAATTAATTGCCCATAGCGCAACATGAAATCATGCTGTCCTGATGATAGCATTTTTTTGAAAGAAACATCTGCGAATGGATTAGAACTTATACTTACAAAAGGCAAAAGACGTTGAATGATTTCTGTATCAAATCCTTCTACTGCCTGAAGTTCAAGTATATCAATAAAATAACCATTCGTTTCAGGATATTTTAATAAAGAATTGATTTGCAATGGCGATAAGAAAATAAGTTCCTGCAATTCCTCCCGCGATGTTTTATTCAGGTTAATTGGATTTCGCTTATAATAATTCAATCTTTCCGTCAATTCCGAATAATCATAATCTTCGGTCACTATATCAGAAAGTGATTCAATAATTTCTTCTGTTTCTGCATTTTCTGTTTGTGCCTGCGTGTTATTGTTTACAAAAAACAACAGGAATAAACCAGAAAAAATCAGGCAGTTAAAACTCATAAGTTAATGCCATTTGAGGAGAATATCCCAGGTTTGGATGGGAAGAAACAGCAAAATCAAGAGTGAATTGATTATAAGTAAAGCCAAAGCCTGAATATTGTCTGATGGGATTAGTGGCAAAACCACCTCTTAAAACTAACCATTCTGCCAGGTTATATTCTATCCCAAATCTTGCATCCGCTGCAGAATTCAGCGCCTTCACTACCGCTGTATTTGCCTGGAATTTGTCTGTAAAACGATAAGCAACTCCAAACTCTGATATAACAGGAATTGTTGCATCAACCCCATCCTGATACATACCTTTATTCGGATTAGCAATATGAGCCCCAATTAATAGCTTTTCAGTTGCCTGGTACTGTAAGCCCGCTTCGATAGAAAACGCTTGAGCAGATCCATATTGAGAAATTTTTACCTGATGATAATTAAAATTAAGTGATGCATAAATGCTATTGCCAAAACTTTTTGCATACGCTAAACCAATACGCTGTTCATTATAAGCCGAGAAGCCATAGCTTTGAAAACTCAATCCAAAAACATTTTTTTTAAAAGGATATGCAATAACGACTGATTTGGTATTCAGGTCCGGATCCATGTACTTTCGTTCAAAAGCACCTGAAAAAATGGGACGCTTAATGGTGGCTAAACCTGCTTGATTCGCCTGTAAGCTCCATACACCCTGTGCTACTACACCCGTAGCTCCCAAAGCCGATATATGGGGCCCTGGATTTACTTGAGAAAACAACAACACTGAAACCATCTGCAAGAAAAACAAACAGAATAACTTCATTTACTTGAAGTTATAAAATAATATTTGAGATAAAAAAATAAGTATTACCTTGAGTAACAATTATAGACTATAATAGTCTATACATCATTAACTCTTAAAACATGAAAAAAATAATTTTAAGCGGGATAATTTTCCTTTCTGTATTTACAGTTTTGGCTCAAAACAAAATTAATGAGGGCACGATTAAATATGACGTCCAATGGACGTTACCGCCCAATGCCAATCCGCAAATGGCAGCCATGCTTCCCTCGGAAATAACAGTATATTTTAAAGGAGATTCATCCGTTACTATATCAAAATCACCAATGTCATCAACCAATACCGTTATGAACCCCAAAACAGAGTATTTAAGGTTATTACTTGAGATACCCATGATGCAAAAGAAATATTCTGTCATCTTTACTCCTGCTGATATGGAAGAACTGGAGGATAAAATCCCTCAGTATGAGCTAACTACCGCAACAGAAAATAAGACCATAGCGGGTTATAAGGGACAAAAATATACCGTAAAAGATAAAAAGACGGATAAGACATCTGATGCATGGTTTACTAAAGATGTTGATATTGTTCAGAATTCATTATCCCGATTTTTTGATAAATCATACGGTTTCCCATTAGAATTTAACACCGTACAAAACGGCATGGGAATAAAAGCTACTGTGAAAGAGTTGAAAACCGAAACTGTTCCTGCGGGATCTTTCGCAGCAACTAAAGATTATGAAGAAATTACTTTTGAACAGTTAAAAAGCATGAGCAGCCGCCGCTAATCTAAACTTATTCTTATCATATATACAGCTTTTTAGCATGAACATAATTGTTAATTTTGGCATGCTGAAAAGCTGTTATCTTATCTATAACTTCTCTCAGAAAGATGCAAAAACGTGAAGTCGAACTGGTAATCATTTCAGATGTACACCTGGGTACGTATGGATGTAAAGCCAAAGAACTTCTTCACTACCTGAAAAGTATACAACCAAAAACACTCATTCTTAACGGTGATATTATTGATATCTGGCAATTCAGGAAATCATACTGGCCGGATGCTCATATGAGCGTGTTAAAAAGAATTATGGAATGGGTATCTGAAGGCATACCTGTTTATTACCTTATCGGCAATCATGATGAAATATTACGAAAATTCGCAGATTTCAATTTAGGCAGCTTTCAACTGTTAAATAAAATGGTTCTTGATCTCGATGGTAAAAAAGCATGGATTTCTCATGGAGATATTTTTGATGTTACCCTGCAACACTCCAAGTGGCTGGCCAAATTAGGCGCTATTGGATATGGCATTCTCATTATATTAAACCGCTTTGTCAATTGGTGTTTAACGCTGTTGGGTCGCGATAAAATGTATTTCTCTAAACAGATTAAAGCAAAATTTAAGAATGTATTAAAGTTCATTGGTACGGCTGCCGATCTGGCAATTGACAAGCAATACGATTATGTGATATGCGGTCATATTCATCAGCCTGAAATGGTTGAGATAAAAAATGCCAGGGGCAAAGTGCTTTATATTAATTCGGGTGACTGGGTTGAAAGTTTAACCTCAGTAGAATACCATCAGGGAGAATGGAAAATCTATAATTATCTAGACGAATCGTTTACTATAGATTTCTGGAATGAATCAAATAACGATGACTTGGCTGGCATACCGGATATAAAAACATTGTTTGAACAGTTAAAGTCTGAAAAAGTTGGTAATTATCCAACTTCTCTATAATTCCCCCTTCATTTGCCCTCTTAGCCCTTGAAGTACCAAGGAAAATCACCTTCATTTAAAACAACACGTTTACTGCTGGGTTGTAATGAAATACAACTATTCTTTTAATTAAAAATAATTGTATCCTCTATTTGTTTTTTGCGTAAAAGTTCATCTCTATAATAACTTTTAATGAAACCACCATGTGCAATCAATACACAAACCAAAATGTATAAAGCCTACAAGCACATGATAGCTTCATCACTATTAAAAAACAAATTTATACGGATGAAAAAAAATTTCTTCCTATATGTCGGGCTTAGTTTGAGTTTATTAGCGTGTATAAAAACACATGCCAAGCTGGAAGACACTCCCGAAATCCATGTAAATTATACTTTTCCAGTTAAAGATTCTGTTTTTACCCGGGCAGCTACACCATCTTTGGATTTAGATAAAGATGGGAGAAGCGACTTTACTTTTTCGGTAGAAATGGTTGTGGAAGATGATTGGAAGTATACTCATTATTATATAGTACCTAAAAATGAAAATGAAGTTATTCTTCTTGAAGAAATTGATGCCCAGGCGATAGACCTAGGAACAATCATCAATGCCACAACTAAAATAAACAATCAATGGAGTAACAATAAGGGCTTACTTTTGGAAGTGCAGGAAAGAGCCGGAGTAAAACCCGTGTGGACTGGTAATTGGAGTACCAATACTTTGCAAAAACATTATTTACCTGTAAGGCTTAAAAAGAATAATAAATTTTATTACGGTTGGATAGAAATGCATTATAATTCGTCAACCGGGAAAGACCAATTTGTTATCAGCTCGACAGCCGTACACGAATTGCCTGATGAAGAAATTAAAGCTGGAAAATAAGTGATAATAGACACATAAATAGAAAAAGCCCTGATTCAGGGCTTTTTCTATTTAATACTCATCTTCGTTGAAGAAGAAATCATCTTTAGTGGGATAATCAGGCCATATCTCTTCAATGTTCTCATAAGGCTCGCCATCATCTTCTAAAGCCTGAAGATTTTCTATCACTTCCACCGGTGCGCCCGAACGGATCGCATAATCAATCAGCTCATCTTTAGTAGCTGGCCATGGGGCATCTTCCAGGTGTGATGCTAATTCTAATGTCCAATACATAATCCTAGAATGTTATAAGTCTAAATTTGTCGCAAAAGTATAATAAAAAAAATAAGAATCTAAAAAATCAACCCTTCTACGAGCGGGGTTGCCAAATGTTTTCACTTATTTTTTGTTCAAATCCAATCATCCTTCCCAACACAAAAAGAAAGTCGCTAAGCCGATTCAAATAAATTAAAACATTTTTATTCACTTCACTGCTTTCTGCCAATTGTACGGTTACGCGTTCTGCCCTACGGCAAATGCATCGTGCTAAATGACAAAAAGAAATCGTGGTATTTCCGCCGGGCAAAATAAAATTTTTTAATTCGGGCAATACAACATTCATTTTATCTATTTCTTGTTCCAGCAGTACAATATCCTCCATTTTTAAATCTGGAATTTTCATCTTTGACTTTTCAGGATCGGACGCTAACAGCGCACCAATGGTAAAAAGACGGTCTTGAATTTGTTTCAGAATATCTTTTTGATGAACGCTGATATGTTGATCTCTTATTAGTCCAATGTAAGAATTAAGCTCATCTATCGTTCCATAACTCTCAATCCGGAGATGATATTTAGGTACCCTTGTACCCCCGATAAGTGAAGTCTGGCCTTTGTCGCCCGTTTTAGTATAAATTTTCACCTTACTTATCAATCACTTTAGACACTTTAAAATATGTTCCATCCTGATTAGGGGCATTTCTTAACGCTTCTTGTACTGTAATCTCTTGCTGAATCTCATCTTTACGGAAAATATTTACTTCATCTGTTAGGTAAATTAGCGGCTCTATTCCATTTGTATCCAATTCATTAAGTTTTTCCATAAAGCTCAATATTTTATTCATATCTTCCAGCAAAACTTCTTTTTCAGCATCACTCACCTCTAAACGAGACAGGTGGGCTATTCGGGATATGGTTTCGTTATCTAACTTCATTTTTTTGGAGTTCAGAATTGATAATTGT
>JANWIB010000114.1 GCA_025450155.1 Sphingobacteriaceae bacterium | reverse complement strand
TAAGTTATTCCATTATCCAACCTTATTTTGGCTTTGATATTGGATTTCGAAACAATGAATTCAAAGGTTCTTCCCAAAATGCAGGCAATATAGTGGCATTTTCTACTCCATATAATGTTACTTCAGAAAAAAATGGGGGCATTTTTGCACCCGTATTAGGGCTTAAATTCAATCTGATTAATCATTATCTAACTATTGGTGCAGAAAGCAGCATGGATTTTATGTTCAATTACGAACGGCAAACAAAAACCTACCAGGATGCCGCCAGAACTAATACTTTAGTCAAAAGCAAAAAAACCGAATTTCTTCTAAGGCCTGCTAACCTTTTCGTACAATTTAACTTTGGTGCTGCCGACTAATAGGGATCTACATCAATTTGTACCAATACGCCTTTGTTCGCTTTATCAGCTTCAAATTTTAGCAAACAGTTTTTTAAAGCATGTTTCATTTTTTGTATGGAAATGCCGTTGCGTTCTACTTTAATAAGAATTGTTTTAATATAATAATTCCTTATTCTTCCAATTAATGGAGATTCGGGGCCTAGTATCCTGTTACCAAAAAGATGTTTAAGCTCCGTTGCCAGCCTGTCCGCGATAACGTTTAATTGAGTGATGTCTTTATGTTTAACCTCTAATTGTATTAATCGATAAAAGGGCGGATATTGGAAATTTTGCCTTTCCGAAAGTTCCGTCTCGTAAAGCGCTTGATAATTATTGTGAATGACCTGATCAATTACCCGATGTTTGGTATTATACGCCTGGATAATCACTTTTCCGGGTTTGTCCCTTCGGCCCGCCCTTCCTGCCACTTGCGACAGCAATTGAAAACTTCGCTCAAAAGCACGGAAATCAGGATAGTTAAGCAAGCTATCGGCATTAATAATCCCAATTACTGTAACATGATCAAAATCTAAGCCTTTAGCTACCATCTGTGTACCTACCATAATGTCAATTTTCTGATCCTCAAAATCCCCCAAAATTCGTTGGAAACTATTTTTCGTACGGGTAGTATCCAAGTCCATTCGTGCAATGCGTGCATCCGGAAAAATGTAACTGAGGTCATCCTCGATCTTTTCGGTTCCAAAGCCTTTTTGTTCAATATGTGTTGAACCACAAGCAGGACAAACGGAAATAATATCTTGTTTATACCCGCAATAATGGCAATGCAACTTATTGGTACTTTTATGAAAGGTAAGACTCACATCACAGTTAATGCATTTTGGCGAGAATCCGCAGGTTCGGCACAATAAAAATGGAGTGTATCCCCGTCTATTTTGGAAAAGAATCACCTGTTCTTTCCGTTCGAGTGCCTGCCTGATTTCATCAACCAGTATACTGGTAAAATGCGATTGGATGGTTTTCTTTTTGGTTTCTTCTTCTATAGAAATCACTTTAATCTCAGGCAACTGAGCATTGCCAAAACGATCTGATAAGGTGGCAATACCATATTTTCCATTCTTTGCGTTATAATAACTTTCTAAAGATGGTGTCGCGGAACCCAGCAGCACCTTAGCCTGATGAATATGCGCCAAATAAATCGCCGTATCGCGAGCATGATAGCGAGGAGCTGGATCAAATTGCTTGTAAGAGGTCTCATGTTCTTCATCAATAACAATCAGTCCTAAATTGGAAAAGGGCAAAAAAACCGCCGACCGGGCTCCTAAAACAATCTGATACTCGTTTTTAAGCACCTTATTCCAAACCTCAACCCGCTCATTGTCGCTAAATTTGGAATGATAAACTCCAATTTTATTCCCAAAATATTCGCGTAATCGTTCTATAATTTGAGTGGTCAGGGCAATTTCGGGTAATAAGTATAAAACCTGCTTTCCATTTGCTAAAATCTGTTCTATCTTGCGGATATATACCTGCGTTTTTCCAGATGAAGTGATCCCGTGTAATAGCACAACATCCTTATCAACCAGTTGGGAATTAATATTTTTCAAGGCACTATTCTGCGAGGCAGTTAACTCAAAATTCTTTGTTAATATTAGTTCCTCATCGTTTAAGCGGCTTACAATCTTATCTTCCTGGATAAAAATTTCTTTATCTATCAGGGCTTTTAATGCCGCATTGCCATTGTTGTTCTCTTCCAGAATTTGACTTTTTAAAATGTCAGGCTGATGTTTACTCAATTTCAAATAGGCCAATAAAACATCCAATTGTTTAGGTGCCCGTTCCAAGACCTGAAATAATGCCTTTTTATTAGCCGGATCTTCATAAAAAGGATTTAGAGAGATGAAGCCCTTTCGTCGAGGCTTATACCGCTCGGTAATCTCTTCGGATATGTGGATAATCCCCTTCTCAAAAAGCAATTTTAACAAAGGAAATACGGTTTTTTGCCCCAGTAGCTTAGTGATATCGCTTACCCGCAGTTCGGGTTGGATTTCTAAGGCGTCAACAATCAGATATTCTTTATCGCTAAGCTCCTGCTTATCATATCCCGAATCGGGCAGTAAAATTATTCTGGTTTCGCTGGCCAATTTTAGAGCAGCAGGCAAAGCCGCCTGCATTACATCGCCCAGGTTACATAAATAATACTCAGCAATCCACTCCCAAAGCTGTATCTGAGTTGTATTTACTACTAGCGATTCATCCAATACCTCTAGTATATACTTTGCCTCATATAGCTCTGGCGGAATTTCTGAAATTTTGTAAATAATGGCGGTGTATATCCTGCTCTTTCCAAATTGCACCACTACCCGCTTACCTACTTCTATTACAGAATTTAATTCTGCCGGAACCCGATACGTATAGGTTTTAGTTATTGCCAAAGGCAGTATAACCTCAACAAAAAGAGTTTTGCGCTGATGTATGTCATCATTCAGCTCAAGCATTATTGATTTTTACAGTTGCCAGAAACAGGCTTATCCACCCAATAATTAAAAGCAATCCACCAACTGGGGTAACAGGTCCCAAAAATGAAGCATTTAAACCCAACAAAGAACGGGTAGATAATAGGTATAAAGACCCGGAAAAAAGAATAATCCCGGCAGTAAACGCATAAAAAGAAATTGTGATTAATTGATTTCCGATTTTATAAACTTGCGAAAGAAACAACAAGGTCAGCACATGATAAAATTGGTAATCAACGGCAGTTTTCCAATTCGCCAGGTCAGTAGTGGTTATTTTATCCCGTAAACCATGCGCTCCAAAAGCTCCCAGTATTACTGCCAACATTCCTAAAAATGATGCAATAACTACAATACGTTTATTCATTTTGATTTTATGGTGCGCTAATTTAACAAAGATGAAGGCATTTTCTTCGCCTTAAAAATATATTTTTGCAACATCTGATGAGGAAAACTTTAATTTTTACAATTGTTTTAGTTATTGCCGTTGCTTTTGCGTCCACATTGTATTTTTCTAAGCTCACTACAGACAGTAAGCAAAATAATAAGGTACTTGCTTTTATTCCGGCAGATGCTTCAATAGTTGCCAGCTTTAGGTATGACGAGTCTTTTCTTGAAATTTTTAAAAACTATCAGCCTTTTAATGCCATCATTGGTGAAGACAAACACATAGAAATTGATCAGATATATAAAACCTTCCTTACTCAACCGCAATTGCGGCAAGCTATGGAGGATCAAAATATCTTTTTGTCTTTTCATCCCGATGTGAATTCTACCGAATTATTATGGGTAATAGCACTTCATAATACCAAGAAAGAAGATATCAATCAAATTCTTAAAACTATTCAAGGAATAACAGTAAAAAACAGTTCAGCAGGTTTAGTCGAGCTTGGACTTAAGTCGATCAGCAGAACCCTTTATCTTTATATAAATGATGGAGTTGTATTAGGAAGTTTCAAAAAAACTATCATTCTGGACTGCATCAATTCAAACAAAACAAAAATTAGCACTCAATTTATTGCAGAAATCAGCAAGGGGAGCAAAAAAAACACCAATTCCCCATTTAATCTTTTTATCAATCATCATACGCTATCAAAATTTACAACTACTTTTTTTCGTAGAAAACTAAATGGCAATTTTAACTTTTTAAAGGATTTGGGTGGGTTCTCTACCTTAAGCATGAATTTTAAAAGCGATGCCTTGATGTTTAATGGGATAAGCTCGACAGATACTTCGAGCAAAAGCTACCTCAACTTATTTCTTCATCAAAAGCCCATCAACAATACCATAAAAAAAGTACTTCCCATAAATACAGCTAATTTTCTTGCTTTTGGAATTTCAAATAACAAAACTTTTAACACCGATTTAAGGACTTTATTTAGCAAGAGAGGTGAACTAAAGCGCTTAGAACAACAATTACAAAAAATAAAATCTGAAACCGGGGTAAATTTTGAGCTGAACATAAAACCTCTTTGGGGTAAGGAATTTGCAAGCGTACAATTAGCAAGCGGAGAAAATCTGGCTATCATTCAGGTTTTAAATGGCCAAAAACTGGGCTTCTTCCTGGAAACTATAAGCCAGGAGTACGCTAGCGCGATTCGAAAGATTAACTACCCAAACATCCTCTATTATTATTTTGGCGACCCATTAAATTCATTTCCCCGCCCACTTTACACGATTATTGACAATTATTTAGTAGTAGCGAATACGGCTTCTGTACTCCAACAATTTTTAACCGATTATAAAGCCGATAAACTGCTGAATAAAAAGCAGGAATTTTTAGAATTTAATCAACTAGTGGCCAATCAGAGTAATATTTTCTACTTTGCGCATAATGAAAATTCGCAACAAATTATTAAAACTAAACTGCAAAAATCATATGCCGAAGCCTTTACTACTAAAAGTCATGGATTAACCAATTTTTATGGATTATCACTTCAATGGAGTTCGCAAGGCACACATTTCTTTACTAATTTATATGCAAGTTATACCGTTCCGAAATCCGAAGCATCAGAGATCTTATGGCAGTTTAAAATGAATGGGGCGGTTACCCTTGCACCTCAAGTTGTTATAAATTCCAATGGAGAACCCTTCCTTCTGGTGCAGGATAAAATCAACCGATTATACGCCATATCTACTGAAGGAAAAAAGCTTTGGAGCATACAGACGGATAGTAAAATCCTAGGTGCAATTAAACAACTGGACGATCGAACTCTATTTTTTAATACAGCACAAAGGTTGTACAAGATAAACCCTGATGGTAAAAATTTAACGAATTTCCCGGTTTCTTTACCACAAAACGCAAGCTATTCGGCCACGATAGCTTCATCAAGCCCTATAGACTTTAACGTGTTTATCCCCTGCAATAATAGCATTTTGGCTTATAACTCTTCTGGAAATTCGTTAAATGGATGGCCAAAAACTTTGGATGGAGAAATACTTTTTGATGTAAAAACCACCGCGTTGAATAATACAAATTATGTGATTACGGGAACTGAAAATGGAAAGTTTTACTTCTTTAACCAAAATGGAAATCTCATTAAAAGAGTAGATGATATTGCAAAAAGAAGGTTCAAAAATCCGTTGGCGATAGAAATTAAAACTAATATACACGATTCAAGAATAATTACTACCGACACTACAGGCGCTATCAGAAGCGTATTTTTCGATGGCAAGATGTTACAAAAAAGTATTAGCACATGGACTCCATTGCACTTTTTCGATTATAAAAACATTAGCGGTGATATAAACCCGGAATTGATTTATTTAGATAAAAACCAATTATACATCTACAATACGGACAGCACCTTGGTTTACAATTACGAATTTCCTTATCCTATTATCCAAAAACCGCAGTTTTTCACAGAAGATCGATCTTCCTATCAAATAGGAATAGCTTCGGAACAAGACCATCTTCTCTATTTATTTAATAGCGACGGAACTTTGATAAAGGGCTTTCCGTTTAAAGGAGAACCCAATTTCTTCGTCGGGAATCTTAAAAATGATGGGAAATATTACCTGATTTGTGGAGGGGAAAACAATTACTTATACGCATATAAACTCTGATGAAGAAGTTACTTACATTAACGCTCTTATTAAGCATATCTTATTCTGGCTTTACTCAACAATTTGCTTTATACAACACCAGAACCTTATTTGATTCATTTGAAAATCCCTCTCAAACGGCGTTTATAGCGGATACATCCATGCGGTATGCTTTTAGTTTAATACCAACCTTTGAACTTAACGCGGCAACTAATGGGCCGGCTCAGCCCACCCTAAAAAAATTGCTTTTCGAGCAGGTTTTCAATGCAAATGAATTAACATATAACGGGGCTCAGCAGAATAAGCTTTTATTACGCTCAAATACTTATCTGGATATTTTCCG
>JANWIB010000113.1 GCA_025450155.1 Sphingobacteriaceae bacterium | reverse complement strand
TGAAGCGAAGGCAGAACTATTAAGTGTCTTATTATCAATTGGTAAACCATCAACAACAAATAGAGGTTGATTACTTCCGCTGATTGAACTTACCCCACGTATAGTAATAGATGATGACGATCCCGGAATACCAGAAGAGTTATTCACTTCAACTCCGGCAACACGTCCTTGAAGTGCATTTACAAAGTTTTCTCTCTGCGAGCTGGCAATGTCTGAACCCTTAACCATTTGCTGAGCAGTTCCTATAGATCGTTTTACTGCAGTTTGTCCTAAAGCCGTAAAGACGACTTCATTTAAAGTCCTGGAATCAGCCTTAAGTGAAACATTAATGGTATTATCATCACCAATTGTCCGTTCAACACTAGTGGTTCCTATGTAAGAAAACACCAATACCTGGCCCTGTTCTGCCCTGATAGAGTAATTACCATCCCCATCTGAACTAGCGCCGGCACTGGTTCCTTTAACTTTTACAGAAACGCCCGGCAGGGGTAATCCATCTTCCGCGGAAGTAACTTTACCGGTTACTACCTTTTGCTGTGCAATGGCTTGCACAGACAGGAAGAGCATACCCATAAAAAATGCGAGTAGCCTTTTTTTCATACTTAATTAATTTTTAGTTTGTTTATTTGTTTGTTAGAGTTATTTGCTAAAAAATCGTTTTTTCCTCATCATTCCAATTAACTTTATGCAAAAGAAGAAATTGTATTTTTTACACTAAGGAAAAATGCATCCCGTTTCAAAAAACGCCTTTTTGTTTTAATAAACGTGTTTTTAGCATTTTTATCTTGCAATCTTCCCCCCGAAAAACTGCAACAAAGCGCAAAAATTTTTTCTAAACTTTTGTATCTGCCTAATATATAGAAAAATAAATTAAAAACATGCAAGAAAAAATATAAAAAATGCACAAAACCGCATCTGTAATCTATTAAGCAAAAAAGCCCCGTACTTTCGGGGCTTCAAAAGTTATTTCACTTTAATATTAAAAAGCAGGGTCTGTAGGAGTATTGGGGTTGTTATCTCGTTCTATGAAGGGATAAGGAAAGAAATTTCGTTTTCTTTCTGTATTAGGCCTGCCGAAGCGATGCATATCTTCTAATTTTAATCCGGACATAAATAATTCTATACTGCGGTGTTTATAAATTTGCGCCAGTAATTGATCTGAAGTATAAGGACCAGCCAAAGCAGGTAAATCTGCTCCGATTCCAAATGGATCCCCCGCAGGAGTTTTGGTAACTATCTTATTTAATTCAGTTAGCGCACTGGTTAAATCTGGTGTTGTTTGGCGGATATATGCCTCTGCTTTTATCAGCGTAATCTCCCCGGGAAGGTAAACCGGAATAGGCGTTGTAGCAAGTTCTCCAAATCCTTTAATTCTAACTCTTGGTGCAATAGTTGTATTTATTGCAGTATAAAAAGGTATCCGCTTATCACCCGCATCAGGTTGCAAACCAACAGCAAGACCAAAAGTGGTATCATCTATCGGTTGATACACATTATTGGTAGAAGTGGCCGTTTCATAGATAGGGTTAAGCACTACAGCATCAAAGTTGAAAGTTGATTTCTTGGTTAAATCCACCGCATTAGCCGCAGTTAGCGCTAAGGCGTAATTACCCGCAAATAAAGCATAACGAGCTTTTAGGGCATTAAGTGTATTTGTAATATCAATTCCTGCAGGAATACTGATTAAAAAAGAGGGACTAATGGCATTAGCACTTATGACTGCCTGTGCATTTTCCATAACAGCAATTGCCTTATTAAAACCTTCAATACGGGAAATAAATGGAGCATTTTGTCCAATCTGAGCGGGGATGTTTTCCCAGTATAATGCCAGGTTTCCAATAGCCAGGGCTTTAAAAATACTTGCATAAGCAATTAATCCACTGGCATAATTTTTATCCCCCAACTTCTCTGCATTACCAATAACCAAATCCGCATCATAGATAATTTTGTTACTGGTAGTCCATAATCCGGCCAAAACGGTATTCGTTCCATCAACAGCGGTACCACCGGTACTCAATTGTAATTCGGCTGTATTACCAGCATTTCGTAATACCAACTCATTGGTAACAAATCCGTTTGCCGTAACTGAATTGTATAAATTACTGCCTCTTCCAGCAGTATAAACCCGCTGTAAACCCACAGCAATACCCGCCAGTGATCTCGAAGAGTTGAGCGCATCGCTTTGAAAGGTTCTCGACGGATCGGTGTATTCTTTATTGCAGGCAGAAAATGCCAACAGCATACTTGCCAAAATATAGAGTGAGAATTTCATGATCTGATTTTTCATACTACTTTAAAATTAAATTTTAACCTGTAAGCCCAAACTGAACGTTCTTGGGATAGGCACCGAACCAAAATCAATACCGCGTAAAATGGTGCTTTGCCCCCCTGCATTCACTTCAGGATCATAGCCCTTGTATTTGTCCCATGAATAGAGATTCCTGCCGCTGAGGCTAAGGCTCAAGTCCTTTAAAAATTTAAGTTTTCCGATACGATAAGTTAGGGAAACTTCTCTAAGTTTAACGAATGATCCGTTATCAATTCGCCATTCTTCGGTGGCATATACACCTGCAATGTATCCCCTTGGCAACTGGCCTAAATGTTCTTTTTCTGCTTCCTTCCCATTACCAACACCTTGCCGGGTTCTCCAGTCGGCATTAAACACATCCACACCTTGCACTGCATCTAATTGGATATGGAAAGAGAGTTTTTTATACGAGAAATCATTCACAAAAGATAACGTATAGTCAGGATTAGGGTCACCAATTACTTTGCGTAAAGGCGTTCCTGTCGGTTGTCCACTTGCATCTCTTTGAACCGTGTAAGTGGTTGCACTGGTTTGAACCCCTCTTTCCAACTGTGGAATACCTGCTGCATTCGCAATCAGATTTCCATTATCATCTCTGGCAAAGAATGTTCCATAAAAAACACCAATCGGTTCGCCATCAATAATGGCAACGGGAGCTCCGGCGTTAGTGCTGAATAATCGCAAGCCACCTACGCTCAATGCTTTATTTCGGTTACGGTTATAAATTAAGGACGAATTCCATTCGAACTCTTTCGCTCTAATGGGATACCCCCCTAATACCAGTTCTATCCCTTTATTTTCCAAAGATCCCACGTTATCGAGCAAACTGGAGAAGCCGGTACTTGGAGCTACTACACGCGATATTAATAAATCACTTACCTTTTTTCTGTACCAGTTGAATTGTACACTTAATCGATTATTAAAAAAGGATAAATCTGTACCCACTTCTAACTCTGCCTGTCGCTCCGGTTTCACGTTTTCATTCGCCAGGGTAGTGCTGGAGAATAAAGAGATTCTTCCCAAAAATGCTTGGGTGAGATAGCCATTGAATCGCTCGTATGCACCGATACCGGTCAGATTACCGGATTGACCATAGGCCATTCTGAGTTTAAACAAATCTATCCATTTAGAAAGGCCCGAATTCTGCCAGTATTTTGCAGAAGACAGCACATAGCTGCCGCTTCCTTTAAAATAGGTTTGGTCGCGTTGATCTTTCCCAAATACAGATGATTGATCTACACGAACGGCACCAGTGATGAACAATTGGTCATAAAATTTAAAATTTTGCTGCAAATATGCTCCACTTATGGATAATTCGCTGCGTGCATCTACACTTGGTAAAGGGGTACTGGCTGCATTTACAGTTTCAATGAAAGGAGCTAAACCCCGCCCGCTTAGTAAGCCGTATTTACTTTTTTCATATTGATAAGAATACCCTAATTGCGTAGTAGAAGCAATTTGATCGGATATTTTGGCCTGATACGTGGCATTTAGTTCATTATTGAGTTGAAAGGCAAGATTATTGGCTGCACCAGAATATCCGTTTTGTGCAGGATTATAGGTTGCAGCAGAAGGATCGCCACCGCCAAAAAAAGCAGTGCTTACATTATAAGCAAAAGGCGGAATATAGCTAGTTCCACTTTGTGCAGAGTTATCTATCCCTAAGGTATAATCAATCGTTAGGTTTTGTATTGGATACCATTTAAGGCTTGCATTACCTAATATGCGATTAGTTTCCTGTCGCTGTTTAATATCTTCGATAACAGATACCGGATTTACCCGCCCTCTTTCACCGACTGCTTTGATATTACCAAAAACATCTCGTGTAAATAAATCATGAAAATTACCGATAATGGTTACCGAGTTCATGGGTGAAAAGAACGAGTTCCCATCAGGTTTTTCATTGGCCGCACTATTTATGTAATTTAAACCGGCATTTAAGTTGATCTTTTTAGAAATCTGTTGATCTAAACTAGCCCGAAAACTGAACCGGCGAAAATCAGTATTTTTAACAATTCCTTCGTTGAAAAAGTAGGATGCCGAGGTATAATATTTTGTACTCTCCTTCCCACCGGATACAGAGATGTTGTTGTCTGTACCCGTAGCAGATCTGAAAATGTAATCCTGGTAATTATAACGGGTTACGGGGGTTGTTGTCGTTAAGGTAGGAGTAAGAATGTCCTGAGTTTGAGTATCAACGGAACCACCAAATTTTACAGGGGCCTGGTTTACTTCAACTTCTTTACGTAAACTGCCAAGAGTTATATTAGAAGAAAAACTAACTACGGGAGTACCTGAGTTCCCCTTCTTGGTAAAGATTTGAACAACACCGGAATTGGCCCGGGAGCCATAAATAGCTGCGGCGGCGGCTCCATTTAATATTTCTATTCGATCAATATCTGAAGGATTGATATCTACCAAACGATTTTGACCAATGGTTCCAACAAAATTGGCGCCGTCATAGTTGCTCGATGTGTTGGTTACTCTTGTGGTTGAGTTATTGACAATAACTCCATCTACAATGTATAACGGCTCCGAAGATGAATTGACAGAACTAATTCCCCGCAACCGAACAGATAATCCTCCGGCAGGATCGCCATTATTTTGAATAATTTGTGCCCCCGCAGTTTTTCCTTGTAAAGCGGCCAATACATTTCCCGTTGCCCCCTTGTTTAAATCATCTGCATTTACGGTACTAATATAGGTGCCCAATTGTTTACGTGTGGTACCTGCCGATGTACCAGTGACAATAACCTCATCTAATGATCTGATATCATCTCTTAACACTACATTTATTGTATTTTGCGCACCTACAGTCCTTTCTTCTGTAACTGTCCCAATAAATGAGAATACCAATACCTGACCCTGATTTACGCTAATGGAATAACTCCCATCAACGTCAGAACTAACACCGATGTTAGTTCCTTTAACTTTTACCGAAACCCCTGGTAATGATGATCCATCTTTTGCAGTAGTGACTTTCCCACTTACTACTTTCTGTTGCGCCAAAACTTGCGCAACAAAGAAGAGTAGACCCAAACAAATTGCAAGCAGTCTTTTTTTCATAATCTAGCTGTTTTATAAGTTATCTTCTTGTATATTTTTCCCGCTTATTTATTAACGCAAAAACATACAAAAATTGTTTCAATCGAAGGTAACAACTATAGTTAAAAGAAGAAAATAATTCTTCCTTACGACAAGGGCAAATCTCAAATTGACCGATTTCGATGGGAATTGACTGGTTATGGCCGGTTTGTTGTGCCATCCTTGTCTTCCTCGCGGATGCAATTGGTTCTTTACCTAATGGCATTATCGAGACTTTGGTTGCCCGTATTTTAATCCGGCAGGCTGATTTTTCCCATACGAATGGCCGGGGTCTTAGTGCTACCACCCAATGGCATTACCTGCCCGGCAAGGCATTCGTTAGCTAAAATGGCAAACAATACAGCCTCCTTGGCATCCGCATGTATTCCAAGTGTTTCTGTACTTTTTATTTCTACTGCGGGGAATAGTTCTTTTATATTACGTAATAATAAAGGATTATGCATTCCACCTCCACTTATATACATTACAAAAGCTTGCGATGGGTCTAAACATTGTTTCATCACCTTGCTTATACCTTCAGCAGAAAAGCGGTTTAACGTTGCCATTACATCTTCCTTAGCAAGATTGGATGTGTTACTGTTTTGCTGTGCCCGATATAGGTAGTCTGGGTTAAATAATTCGGGACCGGTAGTTTTTGGAATTGGAAAGTCAAAAAACGGATGATTCAACAAGGCTTTCAATAAATCTGGATTTGCCCTGCCTTTTAAGCCTATGGAAGCATCTTTATCATAGCTTTTTCCGGGAAAGTTTTTTTGAACGTACGCATCCATTAGGGTATTACCAGGACCAACATCGGTAGAAAATACTTTTTTGCCATTCAAATCGCCTGGACTAAAAGAAAAATTGGCTATACCCCCTATGTTCAGCATAATCCGATTTTCGCCCGCTTTAGAAAAAATCAAATAATCACCATAAATGGCCAACGGAGCACCTTCACCTCCAGCAGCTGTATGCTTTTGTCTGAAATCAGACAGCGTAATAATGCCTGTTCCAACAGCTATGTGATCACCATCACCAATCTGTAGGGTCGCATTGGGCATTCCCCCAATTTGATGCAAATCTTTAGGTGCATGATAAATGGTTTGTCCATGACTGGCAATTAAATCAACATCTCCGGTAACAATATTCCATTGTCTCAAGGTCTGGTTTATTATATCAGCATGTTTTCTACCAATATAGGCATTCATTAAACACACTTGCTCTAAGTCAACCAGATGCTTAGAAAATATGGCTCTTATTTTCTCTTTAAAAGCATCGTCATAAGATACGGTAGTAAAATGAAGCAGTTCAACTCGGGTCTCTAAGCCAAAACCTGTAAAACGGCACAGGGCCAGATCCAACCCATCCAGCGAGGTACCAGACATTAGTCCTAAAATGATGCGTTCTTTTTTAGTGGAAATATGATAAAGTTTTCCTATGCCATTTTTCATCTAATAGTGATTATATAATTTATAAATAGGTTTTGACAGTCATTATAAATTCTATCTATATATACATCAGGAAAACGAATGGATAAATCCATCCGAATAATTGCCGAAAACACATCTTCCCTTTATCTTTATACAAAAATTTATAAACCCCGTAAAATTATTATATTATGATTACTATAGGACAAAAATTTCCTTCATTCGAAAAAAAAGCAGTAGTAAGTATTGAAAAAGGTAAAGAATTTGATATCCTTACTTCAGATTACCTTGTAAATGATGATAATGTTTGGACTGTTATGTTTTGGTGGCCAAAAGATTTCACGTTTGTTTGCCCTACAGAAATTGCCGAGTTTAATAAGGCTTATGGCGAGTTCAGAGACCGGGATACTCGCTTAATTGGCGCCTCCACCGATTCAGAATTTGTTCATGCAGCCTGGAGAAGAGATCATGATGATCTTCGTGACTTGAAATTTCCGATGCTAGCCGATACTTCTAAATCTTTAGCCGAAGAATTGGGTATTTTGGAACCAACTGAAAAAATTGCTTACCGTGCTACGTTTATTATAGACCCACAGGGAATTGTTCGTTGGGTATGTGTAAATGACCTGAGTGTGGGTCGCAATGTGAAAGAGGTACTACGTGTTTTAGACGGACTTCAAACGGATGAGCTTTGTCCTTGCAACTGGGAAAAAGGGCAAGAAACCTTAAAAGTATAAGGCTCTGATTCATTTTAAAGATTCGAACAAAGTGAGATATCTTAACCTTAGATTATGCATATCAAGTGAGGGATTCCTCTTTGTTCGAAATGATGAAGTTATCTTTTTCTATAGGTTACATTTAACTAGCCTTTCATTTTATTCTTTATGAACGAAAGCACTGAAATAATACAAGAAATTTTAACGGCTGTAGAATTAGATATTGCTTACCGGACTACAAGTATGGATTTGCTGGAAGAAGGGCAATCGAAATACCTTCGTGACCTGAAATTAAACTTTATCAGCAGCTTGACCTCCGAGCAGCTTTCGGCTAAAGAAATCGGGCTTATTGGAGTGTGTGTAGCGGTTAATAATAACAATAAACCCCTAACTAATTTCTATACATCTTATGCGATAAAAAATGGGGTTACAGCAGAAGAAATTGCTGAAGCAGCAGCTTGTGCATCATTACTGGCTTCAAACAATATTTTTTATCGTTTCAGGCATTTCACGCAAAAAGAGAAATACGGACAAATCCCCGCTCGCATACGTATGCAAATTATGATGAAACCTGTAACAGGAAAGGAGTTTTTTGAATTGATGAGCTTAGTGGTTTCGGCTGTTAACGGATGCGAAATGTGCGTAAATGCACACGAAGACTCGCTGATAAAAATGGGCACTACAGAAGAACGGATTTTTGATGCTGTACGCATAGCGTCATTGATAACATCCGCCGGAAAAATCATCTTTTAAAGAATATCCTAAAGTTCCCCGATGCATCTGGATTATTTATAAATTTGCTTGAAAAAAGTAATGAAATCATCATGTGCAACAACACACAAATTGAAGTGTATAAAAGCCTAAAGCAGTTTCATTAAAATGAAAAAACAACTTATTCAAATGAAAAATAAAGAGGAAAAAAACAACTCGCCTTATTTTATACTTGCCCTAATTTTTGGCATGTTAACCGCTTGGGTGATATCAGAATCTATATTATGGGTGTTACTTGGAGGTGTTATTGGTCTTTTAACCGCGGCATTTTATGTAAATGTTTTGGTTGAAAAACGTGAAGAAGTTTGATAAAATCAGTCATGTTGAGCGAAACGAGACATCCTAGGCATCAATGATGCAAAATGGAATAAAATTCCTCGCTTCGCTCTAATGACAAACTGTTTTTATTTATTGGCTTCCGTAATAATGCTTTGGTTAAGCCTTACATATTCGGCCATATTATCCATTTCTTTAGCTGCTTTAACCCCAGCCTCTGCTGTAGCAATGGCTCCTTTTTTATCGCCTCTCTTTAATTGGATACGAGCTTTCCAGTATTTAATCCATGGCGCTTTTTGATCAGCCACTTCTGCCGCATTAATCCATTCTTGGGCTTTATTCAAATCTTTTCCAGTTTCAAAATAATATAGCGCAGATTGAAAATAGGGCTTCTTTTCGCCTTTCATTGCTTCATCAATGCTTGCCATAACTTTTGCATCAAAATCAGTAGTTAATTTAAACGCAACAGCAGTATGGTCCCACATTAATTTTACATTTCCGGAGGCGGGCATCATATCAGTAAACTGGATGGTAAAGGTTTCTATCTTATCACTTAAATTTTGCGCTTTTACTGTAAAACGTAGAAAATCTTGTTCGGGTTTATAGCTAAAAGCTCCCCATTGTTTTGCGGTTTTATTTAAAATGATGGTCCACTCTTTCTCCCCCGGAATAGTAAAAAGAGCATATTCTCCTGCCGGAACTATATTTCCCTCAATTTTTATGTCTTCTGTTAAAGAAAGCACCGTAGCTGAATTAGCTCCAGTTCTCCATACATCGTTATAAGGTACCAGATCTCCAAATATTTTACGTCCTTTAACATTGGGGCGTGAATAAGAAAGCTTGATGGTACCAAGGCCAAAATCCTGGGTGATGGTCTGTGTAGTGCTAACCTGTGGTATCTTTAATTCTTGTGCCTGAAGATTTAACGTATCAAGTGCAAGAGCCAGAATAGGGAAAAATAACTTTTTCATAATTTAGGTTTTTATTTTGTGGAGATTATATAATTAGTGCACCAAATATCGTAAAGTAATTGATTAAAAAAATCTCCCAATACCTATTTTATACTCAAAATCTACTCTATATAAAGCGTTTAATCTGTTTGGGGGAATAATATAGTCTGACACCCGCGTGTCAGACTTCAACCTAAACCTTATCACAATAACCAAATTAATGGTTAAATTAACAACTACCCCCGTTAATAAATGTTTTAATAATTGTTAATTATTTAGTTTTCTTAATTTTCTTTCCGAGTTAATAATCAAGCACATATAAACAAAAATGACATTGGTAAAGAAGAATCTGTTAATAAGCCAACCTTCCGGAGTTTCCGGTATTTTGGTGGATTAGGCTTGTTTATTTCTTTACCTAATATAAAAAAAGCTACTAAACAATGTCTGTCGGATAAAAGCCTTCGAAGGGGCTTATTTCGTTTAAAACAATAATAAAAACCAGCTGTTAAAAATTGTTAAAGAATCTTTAAAACTTGTAATCTTTAAAAAAATGTCATAACATTGCAACCCTTTATGTAGATATCAAGTATAAAGATCAATAGTCATGTTGTTTTATAACTATTGAATAAATAAAATGAGAAAGAACCTACTAATAATTGCAGCATTATTTATGGCCAGCTCATTTGTGTCTGTACAGGCGCAAACAGCAAAGTCTAAATCTCAGGTTGAAACTGAGGATCCTGACAATTTAGCTAAAGAATACTTCTCGCAAATTATGGGTGTGGCGATTTCGGCTACATCTAACTTAAAATTATACCAATTTGTTTACGATTGGATCGGCACACCTTACCGTTGGGGAGGAGAAACCAAAAAAGGAGTAGATTGTTCGGCCTTCACTAAGGAGATTTATGCTAAGGCATTTGGAATTATACTACACCGTACTTCCCGTGATATATTCGGAATGACCTCTCCGGTTGGCCGGGATGAGCTTAAAGAAGGAGATCTGATCTTCTTTAAAATTAAAAGCCGATCTATTACGCATATAGGTATTTATTTAGGCAATAATCGTTTTGCCCATGCCTCTTCTTCAAGAGGAGTTGTGCTAAGTAATTTAAATGAGCCTTATTACAAGCGTTACTTTTTTAGTGGCGGAAGGCTTCTTGATAAATTATAGAAATAAAAAACTTAATTATATTTGAACGGCCCTAAAAAGCCGTTTTTTTATTTTATGCGCACGTCCATTTTTTATTTATTCAGTATTCTGATTGTTTTTTCAGGAATTTACTGTGATTCGCAGCCAAAAGTTATGGCGGCCCGTACCGATACCACAATTAGTAAAAAACTCGCCAAGAAAGACACATTACTTATCAGCGCTGTTGGAGATATGATGCTGGGTTCGGCTTTTCCTTCCACCGAGAACCTGCCTGCAAATGATGCAAAAAATAGCTTTGATGAGGTAAAACACTGGTTGCAGGAAGCAGATTTAGCTTTTGGAAACCTGGAGGGGGTTTTATTAGATAAAGGAAGCTCTGATAAATGCAAATACCTAAATACGTGCTATGCCTTCCGCATGCCTGAGCGTTATGTAGAAGTAATAAAAGATGCGGGCTTTGATGTGTTAAGTGTAGC
>JANWIB010000112.1 GCA_025450155.1 Sphingobacteriaceae bacterium | reverse complement strand
ACCATAGAAATTGAAAAGGTAAATGTAGACGCATTGCAAAAATTAGAAGAAGAAGGTGTGCTTATATACCCTCAACCAAGAGTTATTCGCTTAATACAAGATAAAGGGTTGCAGAAAGAATTCTTCAAACAAAATGACATCCCAACAGCACATTTTCAGTTAATATCATCCAAAGAAAATTTAAAAAGTGCTGATTTTCCGTATCCATATATTCAAAAATTGCGAAAAGATGGTTACGATGGCCGTGGAGTATATAAAGTAGCTTCAGAAGATGATTTAAAAGATGCATTCGAGGCTCCGAGTATAATAGAAGAATGGATTGACTTCGAAAAAGAAATTGCGGTAATTGTTGCACGAAATGAAAACGAAGAAATAAAAACATTTCCATGTGTAGAAATGGAATTTAATTCAAAAGCCAACCTGGTAGAATTCCTGATTTCACCCTCAACCCTACCGGTTGAAAAATTGCAAGAAGCTGAATCGTTGGCAATAAAAATTGCTGATAACTTAAAAATTGTGGGCTTGCTGGCGGTAGAAATGTTTCTGAAAAAAGATGGCGAAATAATAGTTAACGAATTAGCGCCTCGTCCTCACAACAGTGGCCACCAAAGTATCGAAGGCAATTATACTTCGCAATTTGAACAACATCTTAGGGCTATATTTAATCTACCCTTAGGCGATACACGCTGCATTGGTAATGCCGTAATGATTAACCTGCTTGGAGAATCGGGATATGAAGGTTTAGCTGAGTATGAAGGATTGAATGAAATTTTGAAATTAGACGGTGTTTATGTACACCTTTACGGCAAAAAATTCACCAAACCTTTCCGAAAGATGGGGCATGTAACTATTATGGATGATGACCGGGATCGAGCCATAGAAAAAGCAAAGCAAGTACAGCAAACAATTAGGGTAAAAATATAATGAATGCAAAAAACGCCAAAGTAGGTATCATTATGGGCAGCAAATCCGATCTGCCTGTAATGCGGGGTGCAGCAGATATTTTAAAAGAATTAGGGGTGGAATACGAGCTTAGTGTTGTTTCTGCCCACCGCACTCCCCAACGTATGTTTGATTATGCAAAAACAGCTGCTAAACGAGGGCTAAAAGTGATTATTGCCGGAGCCGGTGGCGCTGCTCATTTACCGGGCATGGTAGCCTCCATCAGCCACCTACCCGTAATCGGAGTCCCGATTAAATCATCAAACTCTGTTGATGGCTGGGATTCTATTCTTTCTATTCTGCAAATGCCTAATGGAATACCGGTTGCCACCGTTGCTTTAAATGCCTCTTTAAATGCCGGACTTCTTGCTGCTCAAATACTGGCGACTTCCAATGAGGTATTAGAAAAAAAAGTAATTGCTTATAAAGAAGAATTAAAAGAAAAGGTAGAAAAATCCGCTAAAGAGATAGAATCAGCTAATAACTAATTCCATAATGGATTTTCAGGAAAATTGACGATATGGGCATATTTTGGGCCTAAACCGACAACCACTTCTTTCCATAAACTTTCTTCGTTATCCATAAACAAAACACCAGGATGGTAGTTGTTGCTCACTATCCACGAGTTTTGTTCCAATTCTATATTCAGTTGATCTTCCCCCCATCCTGAATATCCGACAAAGAATTTTACTTCAGCTTCAGATACCATATTGTTATTTACCAGTAGCTTTAACGTTTCATAATTTCCGCCCCAATAAACACCTGCACCAATATCCGTACCGCTATTCATCTTATCATAACAACAATGAATAAAATGTAAAGTATCATTACCGACAGGACCTCCTTCATAAATAGGGAAATTTGAATTTTCGCAATCAGGCAATACATCCTTTAAAAGGAAATTACTTTTATGATTTAATACATAGCCAATGGTCCCCTCCTCATTATATTCCGCAATAAAAATAACCGCCCTTTTAAAATTAGGGTCGAGCATAAATGGTTCAGAAAGTAGCAGACTCCCGGTATGAGGTAAAAGTTTATTTAGCATACTACTTTAACAATACAATTTTTAATTATGTTTCAAAACTTAATATCTAAACTAAAGAGTTTTTCTATAAAAATAAAACCCCTATCCAATTATTATTAAGTTTGCAGCAATAATTTCCCAGATGACATTTGATAAAAAAACAATAGAAAATCTTAGAAATGAATACCGTTCGGCTACCCTGTCAGAAACCGATGTAGCCCCCGAACCTATCAGTCAGTTCGCGAAATGGTTTGCCGAAGCATTAGATTCCAACCTTTATGAACCCAATGCTATGACTTTAGCTACAGCAAGTCCGGATGGAAAACCTTCTGCTCGAATAGTGTTGCTTAAAGGATTTGAGGAAAATGGCTTTATTTTTT
Source organism: Sphingobacteriaceae bacterium (assembly GCA_025450155.1). GTDB lineage: Bacteria > Bacteroidota > Bacteroidia > Sphingobacteriales > Sphingobacteriaceae > JANWIB01. Next base: position 3,502 of record JANWIB010000112.1, on the reverse strand, counting down.
ATTCTAACTATTTAAGTCGTAAAGGGAAAGAAATAGTGAAAAACCCTACTGCTGCTATGGTATTTTTTTGGGGAGAGTTGGAAAGACAAGTACGTATAGAAGGTACCATTGAAAAGCTAAACAAAGAAGATTCTACACGATATTTCCATTCGAGACCAAAAGAGAGCCAACTCGGAGCCTTAGCATCTCCGCAAAGCCAGGAAATACCCAATCGGCAAGTGTTAGAGGAAAATTTAGCAGAATTAGCAGAAAAGTATAAAAATAAAGAGATTCCTAAACCATCTCATTGGGGAGGATATATTTTAAAACCACAAGTTGTAGAATTTTGGCAAGGAAGGCCAAGCCGCCTTCATGACCGCATTGTTTATAAAAAGATAGACAAAAATAAATGGAAAATTATCCGCTTAGCCCCCTAGAGATTTTATAAAATAACATTCATTATTATCTGTGGAAGAAGCCCCTTGTAAATGAAGAAAGCGGAGTTTTATAACCCCGCTTCATTCTAATCCGGTGTATAATTAAACTATTAATATACCTTGACCATAAAAATGTAGTTTTCCATCTTCTTAATCTGATCTCTGCGACTCAAACCGGCTAATACATTTTTTTTGTTTAAAACCAATTTTTGCATTAGAGAATCCTGTGGAATTGCACTGATTGATTTCAACAGGTTTCCGGATTTAATTGCAAAGGCGGCGCCATCTGCTTGTGTTTGTTTGCCACTAATTAAGCCAATCACATTTCCTTTATTGTCAAGTAATGGGCCCCCACTATTTCCGGGATTCACTGGTATAGAAACCTGATACGCCACCGTATCACCGGCATAGCCCGATCTTGAACTTAAATATCCTTCACCATAAACAATATCATCTTTGGGAAAACCAATGGTATAAACTTTTTCTCCAAGGTCTGATGCAGATTTTTTAAATGTATAGGGTAATGCGCCGAATGATTTGAAGGAAGAATCATCCACTTGTAAAACTGCAATATCATAAGCAGGATCAATATAAACAATCTTCATTTTATAAGAACTTCCCTTGTTATCTTGAATAAAGACAGAATCAGCGCCATTTATAACATGATAATTTGTTACCACGTAGCCATTTTCTGAAAGAGCAAAACCCGTACCGCCAAAATGACCCGGATCAGCAGGTTGTGTAAATTCACCCTGAATATTTTTGATTATGGCATGTTGTGACTTTTTTATATTGATAATTTCTCTGCGAAGAGCACTATATTTAGAGTTTGTAGCATTATTCTTAGTAAAGTATCCTGTAGTAAACAGGGTTGCCAATACCATTAAAATTGCTACAGAAGCGGCAACAGCAGCATTAAGTCTGTATTTCTTCCACAAAACCTTAATAATAGGCGTCTGAGGGAGAATCTCCTTCTTAAGAGCAGAAATGTCTAATTGCTCATGTATCACCTCCATTTGAGATTCAAGCTTTTTGCGAGTACCATATTCGCCAAGTTGTTGCAAAAAGTTTTTATGAGCCACTACCTTTTGATCAAAAGCGGCATCATCTCTTCTTCGCTGTTCAAAAGCAATTCTATCTTTTGGAGAAATCTCACCAAGTAAATAGCTTTCAATTTGTTCAACAAATTCTATTTCACTTTTCATATTTCTTTATTCTATAGTAGTCTGAAAAAAATATTTTTTCAGACGTTGCAGACATTTGTATTTTTGATTCTTGGCATTGTCTGCATTGGTGTAACCAAATTTTTCACAGATAGCCTGCATCGATCTGTGATATATATAAAAATCCTCAATAATCGTTTTGCAGGGCTCTCCTAATTGATTTAGAGCGTGTTCCATCTGCTTAAACTGTTTATCTCTTTCTTGGTGTCGCTCTAAATCCGGCTCAACTGCAATAATCTCTTCAACATCTTTAATATTGCCAGAATTACGATTTTTTTGACCCAGGTACTTCAACCATATCCTTCTACTTACAGCATAAATAAACGTTTTAAGCTTACTATTAAGTTCAAAATTGCCGTTTCTAACTTTATTATAAAGAACAATTACTGTTTCCTGAAAAACATCCTTTGCTTCATCCTCATTACCATTATTGGTAAGTATTAATTGCAATACCATTGGGAAATACGCCTTATATAACTTCTCCAGAATTTCATTAGAGCCGTTCAGCACTCCTAATATGATCTCGTTATCTGCTGGAACTGTTACCTTTTTTGTCTCTTTCACTATTTAATACGGTATATTGAAAATTGTAACCCAATGATAGGTAAAATATTCTTTATCACTTATAAGGCTATAAAATGGGTTAATAACTCTTACTAAGACATACAAATTAAGTGTAACCTATTTAAAACCTTAAAGGTTACAACAAATGGGGCATGCAATTAAAAACGTTCTATCTAAACTATGAGAGATGGAACTCAAAAAAAATATTATTATTTTATTTTTAAATAAAGTGGGTTACCTTTGTCGACCTTTCGTATTAAGGTGTAAACTTATTAATTACTTTTTAATTCAAAAAAATGAAAAATTTATTCAAATTCGGTTTCTTAGCTTTGGCTATTTCTTTATCAGTTGCTGCTTGTTCATCAAACAAAACTGGAGAAGGTGCAGATTCTACTGCTACTGATACAGCTATGGTTGATACAACTGCTGCTGCTACTGTTGATTCTGCTGCTGCTACTGTTGATTCTGCTGCTGCTAAAGTTGACAGTGCCGCTGCTAAAGTTGATAGCGCTGCAAAAAAGACAAAGTAATTCGTTACAAACGATTATGAGAGACCGCTTTGAAATCAAAGCGGTTTTTTTATGCCCAATTTTTTCAAGAAAATACCACAGCAATAATTTAAAGACAGGCACTGACAATAGTACCTGTTTTTAAATTATATCATGCTACCTGCAAAACTTCTTTCTCTTTTTTACTAAACAGCTTTGTTAAACGAGCTTTTACTTTAAACCTAATTACATAAAGACATGGAACCAGGATAAGGGTCAGAAAAGTTCCAAACGCCAGCCCAAATATCATGGTCCATGAGAGTGGTCCCCAAAAAGCTACATTATCTCCACCAAAATAAATTTTTGGATTTAGTTCTGTTAATAATCCTGCAAAATCAATATTAAATCCAACGGCTAAGGGGATAAGACCTAACATAGCAGCCATCGCCGTAAGAATCACCGGAGTCATACGAGTCCTTCCCCCTTCTAGCGCAGCCTCAAAAGGCGACTTTCCTTCCTCAATCATCAAATCAGAAAACTCGACCAGCAAAATACCATTCCGAACCACTACTCCCGCCAGTGCTACAATTCCAATTCCGGTCATTACGATAGAGATAGTCATTCCAAAAATGCTCAAGCCTAGCAATACTCCGATAATACTAAATAAAATTTCGCTCAGGATGATTAGTGTTTTCCCCACAGAGTTGAATTGTAGAATCAAAATCAATAGGATTATTCCAAGTGCCGACAAAAATGCTCCGATTAAAAAGTTCATTGCTTCAATCTGATCTTCTTGGGCTCCTGCCATCTT
>JANWIB010000111.1 GCA_025450155.1 Sphingobacteriaceae bacterium | reverse complement strand
TTATCGGTTTGAAGGGGAAACAGATCCGGCAGATGCGGCCATTATATATGCCATCGAATCGGGCAAATACCATGTAAAAGGAGTTTTTGTAGACGGTTATGGCGTTTACTCGAACGATGTAAGTGAAGCGTTGCTCAAAAAATTAAGGACTCATCAATAAAAAATTTCAAAAAAATAACACCATGCCAAAATATGTAATTGAAAGGGAAATTCCCGGCGCAGGCAAACTAACTGCCGAACAACTTAAAGCCATTTCTCAAACTTCTTGTGGAGTTTTAGGAAAGATGGGTTCGCAAATACAATGGATCCACAGCTATGTAACTACCGATAAAATTTATTGTGTATATATTGCGCCCAATGAAGAAATGATACGGGAACATGCCCGGCAAGGCGGGTTTCCGGCAAATGTTGTCACAGAAGTATCAAGCATCATTGATCCGGTAACTTCAGAATAAAGGCTCCGGTCATTGCTAAGTAAATGCAGCATAAAGTGTGAGATAAGTACCCCCCTAACACCCCAATTCAACGACACTTAACCTTTAAGTTGACGCCGCCTTTTCCGTTCTTTTATAATCAAACTTAATTCTCTTCCGGTTTGTCCGGCGATAGATGTATTTTCTTCCGCTCTGCGGAAAAGATAAGGCATTACCGCTTTCACCGGGCCATAAGGAACATATTTTGCTACACGATATCCTGCATGAGATAAATTAAAACTTAAATTATCGCTCATGCCTAACAACTGGGCAAAATAAACATGAGGATGATTAAGAGCGATAGCCGCTTTGTTTAATAATTGGGTAAGCAGCAAACAACTGTCTTCATTATGCGTACCAGCCACAAAGGCCACATGTTTAATATGTTCCACACAAAAACGTAAGGCCTCATTAAAATCAGAATCTGATGATTCTTTATCATCTTGTATTGGTGAATCATAGCCTAACTTTTCTGCACGGGCACGTTCCTTTTCCATATAAGCTCCCCGCACCAGTTTCGCCCCCAAAATAAACCCGTCAGTTTCAGCCAGGTAAGTATCCGCCTTTAACGAAGCTAATTTATCCTTCCGGTAAAGTTGATAGGTATTATAAACAATTACCTTTTCGCGGTTATACAAGCGCATCATATCTAAAACCAAATCATCAATCGCGTTTTGTATCCAGCTTTCTTCCGCATCGATCATCACCGGCACATCCAGATCAAAAGCCGTTTTACAGATATGATTTACCCTGGCCTTCACTTTAAAAAACTCTGCCTGTTCAGCAACACTCAAATCAGCACTAGTGCTTACCCTGGCAAGTAAATTAAAACGTGCAACCCCGGTAATTTTAAAAACCGTTAGCGGTATACGCTCATCTCCCTTGGCACGTTTTATCGTTCGGATAATTTCTTCAGCCGTTTCAGAAAAAACAGCTTCATCCTCCTCTCCTTCTACAGAATAGTCAAGTATCGTTCCTACACATCCCTCTGCAAGCTGATTAATTGTAGACTCACACTCCGAAATCGTTTCTCCCCCACAAAAATGTTTAAAAATGGTTTTTTTAATGATCGAAACAATAGGCAACCTGGCACTAAGCGCAAAATTGGTTAACGGAGGCCCCACTTTTGTTAAAAAATTGCTGCTGATAATTTTAAACAACCAGTAGGCCCGGTTTAAATCTTCACCGCTTTTATTTTTAAAAGCAATTTCAGTATTATTAAACGATAAGTTATTCGAATGCCCGACAGGTGTAACAGAAGAATTAAGCATGGTGCAAAATTAGAAATTATGTTTTAACAAGTAGCTATTTTGTAAGTTTGCCGCATGATTGTTTTTGAACTAGATGGAGAATTTATTCCGATGATACAATTATTAAAAGCTACCAACGTGGTGCAAACTGGTGGCGAAGCCCAGATTGTTGTAAGTGAAGGATTAGTAAAATACAATGGCAAGGTGGATTATCGCAAACGTTTAAAAGTGAAACGGGGTGATATGGTTGAATTTGATATAAAAAAATTTCGATAAAATAAATGCAGCCCATTACAAGTAACGATTACTCCGTTTTTTTTGACGACACTTTTCAATCACTGAAAGATTTTATTGATCAATCCAACTATTCCAGTATCTTTTTTTTAACGGATAGAAATACCGATGAGCACTGTCTACCCGTTATTCATCGCCATCTGCCCGATATGAATTATGATGTTATCGAGATAGATCCGGGAGAGGAAAACAAAAACATAGACTTCTGCATTGGGGTGTGGAACATGCTGTTAGACTTCGGAGCAGACCGGCACAGCCTTTTAATCAATGTAGGTGGTGGCGTAGTAACCGATATGGGCGGTTTTGCCGCATCCACCTTTAAAAGAGGGATAGATTTTGTGCAGATACCCACCACACTTTTAGCTCAGGTAGATGCTTCTGTGGGCGGCAAAACGGGTATCGATTTGGGGACCGTAAAGAATATCATCGGAACATTTGCCCAGCCCAAAGCCGTCTTTATCTCATCCGAATTCTTAAAAACATTAGATAAGCGGCAACTCGTTTCCGGCTTCGCCGAAGTAATTAAACATGGCCTGATCTATGACAGGGAATACTTCAATCGTCTCAAAAATATCAATCCGGATACGATCTCTATAGAAGATATTTATCATTCTGTAGAGATAAAAAATGCTGTAGTTACTGCTGATCCGCTTGAAAAAGGATTACGTAAAATCTTAAATTTTGGCCATACCGTTGGACATGCTATTGAAAGTTATTCCTTGGCCAATGACAGCTATCCTTTGCTTCATGGAGAAGCTATCGCTATAGGAATGATTTGTGAGGGGTATCTTTCGCACAAAAAAAATGGTTTGCCAGGCGATCAACTTGATGAGTTAGTTAAAACAATCACTAAACTATTTCCTTACTATACGTTTTCAGCTAGTATTTATCCTGATTTGATTTCTTTTATGCAAAACGATAAAAAGAACATCAGTGGAAAAATTGGCTTCGCTTTACTAAGTGTCATCGGAAAATGTGATTATAACCTATATGCAAGTTCTGAAGAAATTATCGAGGGTTTGGATTTTTATAGAAATCTAAAAAAATAAGATGAAGAAAAAGCACTTTTGGATTTTAGCTGGTTTAATTCTTCTTATTTTTTTATCGATTCCATTTATTCATATCCTGAAAATCAAATGGAATGAAACGGATCATAAAATTAAAATCCCTAAAGGGTATACAAATGATGCAAGTCAATTAAATTTAACAAAGGTTGATACCATTATCAATGTTCCTAATCATAAAAATGAAATTCAGGAACAACTTCGAAAAATTATAAAATATGCTCAAGAAAATAAATTAAAAATTTCTATTGCCGGGGCCCGGCATAGTATGGGAGGACATACCATTTATCCGGATGGAATTGTACTCAATATGCTTCCATACAAACATATGGAGTTAGATACTATCAATAATATTCTTACAGTAGGTTCGGGCGCATTATGGGAAGATGCAATACAGTATTTAGACAACTACGGAAAATCAATTGCCATCATGCAGGCTTTCAGCTCATTTTCCATAGGAGGCTCAATAAGTGTAAATGGCCATGGTTGGCAAAAAAATTTACCTCCCATTTCCTCGAGTGTGGTTTCTTTTACCTTGATGAACGACAAGGGAGAAATTCTTAATTGTAGTAGAGAAGAGAATGAAGAGTTATTCAAACTTGTAATTGGCGGATACGGTCTATTCGGAATTATTTTGGATGTCAAGTTAAACGTAGTAGACAACGTTGCACTTCGTTATAAATACATTCAATTAAAATCCGAAAACTACCTCTCTTATTATAAAAAATTTATCTCTGAAAACCCGAATGTGAATCTTGTCTTTGGGAGACTGCGTATTTCTGATCAATTATTTTTAGAAGAAGCTACCTTGAATTTTTTCGAAAAGACGAAACAATCCCCTAATCCTTTGCAACAAGAAAAGGAAAAAAGTATAGAATCTAAAAGATTAGTTTTTAGAGGAAGCACTAACAGTGAATATGGAAAAAGGCTACGTTGGGATTTAGAAACGGGAATGAATCATGTTTCTAACAACAACATTTACTCAAGAAATGATTTATTGAATGACCATGTTTCACTTATTGAAAATAAAGACACAACTTCAACTGACATATTACATGAATATTTTATTCCGGAAAATAACTTCAATCACTTTATCCAGGACATCAAACCTGTATTAAAGAATACTGAAATTGATCTGTTGAACGTCACAATTCGTGGTGTTCAAAAAGACAACGATAGTTATATGAATTATGCAAGAGAAAATGTTTTTGGTTTTGTTCTTCTATTCAACCAGAAGAAAACAGAACGACAAGAAAAAGCGATGAAAGAATTAACCAATTATCTTGTAGATGTAGCTTTAAAAAACAAAGGCACTTTTTATTTGCCTTACCGTTTACACATTGACAAAGCGAAAATGAGAAAATCATATCCTCAAGCTGATTCATTTTTCCGCCTAAAACTCAAATATGACCCTAACGAAATTTTTAATAACAAATTCTATCAGCACTATAAATAGAGAATTCAGTCCAATTCAGTATTTGGTTCAAAAATTCATTTTTTTACTTTTTTTCTTGCAAATTATTTAAAAGTGTGTAGATTTGGGGTAGCAAAATAAGAATGACAACAACTAACACATACACTTTTGGTTATTTTTACTTTTATTACAGTAAAAACCGGGACTAGTATGCTTTAGTATAAAACATATCATTGAAAGTCCCGGAATAAAACCCGGGACTTTTTTTTTACATCAGAAATGAATAAAAAAAGGGTAGCCATACAGGGAATTAAAGCTTCGTTTCACGAAGAAGCAGCCTTCAAGTTTTTCGGTGAAAACATCGAAACCATTGAATGCAATTCGTTTAAACAAACCTGTGAAGTTTTAAAACAGAAAAAGGCCGATTTTACGGTAATGGCTATAGAAAATTCTATTGCCGGCAGCATCCTTCCAAACTACACTCTTTTACGCGATTATCATTTTTCGATAATCGGCGAAGTATATCTTTCTATTCAATTACACCTGTTGGCTCTTCCGGGTGTTACGTTTGAACAGATTAAAAATGTTGAATCGCATCCCATAGCCATACGCCAATGTGTAGATTTTTTTGATGAATTTCCACATCTAAACGTTGTTGAAAGCACTGACACGGCCGCTTGCGCCAAACGAATTCAGGATGAGCAGCTTACCGATACCGTTGCCATTGCCAATCAACTGGCGGCCAAAACTTATGGTCTTCAAATCCTGGAGCGACGCATCGAATCCCATAAAAAAAACTATACCCGTTTTCTAATTCTTACAGACACGAAAGACACCGAAATAAAAAATGCGAATAAGGCTTCTTTATCGTTTGAAGTAGTGGACGAAGCCGGTTCTTTAGCCAAAGTGCTCAATATTTTTGCCGAACAGGACATTAACCTGAGTAAAATTCAATCCATGCCGGTATTAGGTAAACGTCATCAGTATAATTTTTATGTGGATATAGAATGGAAGGAAAAGGCAAAGTATGAAGAGGCTATTCGCAAAGTATTACGGCATACAGTAAACTTCACCATTATGGGGGAATATAAAAAGAACGATAAAGTATAAAATCAAGTAACAGAGTAGAATTTAATAAATAAGAAAAATGAAACTGAGTCATCCCATTGAGCCGCTATCCAACTGGTTAAAACCTCAAAATCCAAACAAACCTTTAATTATAGCCGGCCCTTGCAGCGCCGAAACCGAAGAGCAATTATTGGTAACCGCCCGCCAACTGGCACAAACCGGAAAAGTATCCGCACTTCGTGCCGGAATATGGAAACCAAGAACGCGGCCAGGTGAGTTTGAAGGAATTGGAAGCATTGGTTTAGAATGGCTAAAAAAGGCAAAAGCCGAAACCGGTTTGCCCACTACGGTTGAAGTTGCCAACGCAAAACACGTAGAAGAAGCGTTAGCAGCTGGTGTGGATATTTTATGGGTGGGCGCCCGTTCAACAGTAAATCCGTTTACCGTTCAGGAAATTGCCGATGCATTAAAGGGAGTTAATATTCCGGTAATGGTTAAAAACCCCGTCAACCCCGATTTATCGTTATGGATTGGCGCCTTAGAACGCATTAATGGTGCAGGAATTACCAAATTAGCAGCTATTCAGCGTGGATTTTCTTCTTTCGAGAAAAGCGCTTTCAGAAACGAACCGATGTGGGAGCTGGCAATTCAGTTAAAAACACAATGTCCGGAACTCCCTATCATTTGCGATCCAAGTCATATTTGTGGAAATCGTGAATTGATTCCTTACATTTCTCAAAAAGCATTGGATTTAGATATGCAGGGACTAATGATTGAATCTCATCTTGATCCTTCTGTAGCCTGGACAGATGCGAAACAACAATTAACACCTGCTTCACTTTCTGATCTGATTGATCATTTAACACTTCGACATGCCGATCCTCAAAACGCAGCAGTATCTGATAAATTAGCCGAACTGCGAAAACAAATTGACAAAATTGACGATCAGATCATCCAAAAAATGGCAGAACGTATGAAGATTGTAGAAAAAATAGGTGAATACAAAAGAGATAATGACTTAACTATCCTCCAGGTAAACCGCTGGGATGAAATTATTCATAAACGTGCCGATTTTGCCAAAGCATTACAACTAGACCTGGACTTCACCACTAAATTGTTAGAGCTGGTGCATGGCGAATCTATTCGTATTCAAACGAATATTTTGAACGAAAAAGCTGAAGCAAAATGAGTTCGGGAAGTTTAGTGCTTTCAAAAACAAATCCGGATACGTTCGGCGCCATACATTTAACAGGATCAAAAAGTGAGTGCAACAGAGCCCTCATTCTAAATGCCCTGAGCAAGGGTATTGTAGAAATAAACAATATATCCTCAGCAGAGGATACGCAAACCCTGTTTCATATCCTGGAAATTCAAAAACTAAATACAGGCTCACAGCTCCAAACTATAGACATTGGCCCGGCAGGCACAGCCATGCGTTTTTTAACGGCTTATTTTGCGGTTACCGGCAAAGAAATAGTTCTAACCGGAACCGAACGGATGAAACAAAGGCCGATAGGCCTTTTAGTAGATGCATTAAGAGATTTGGGTGCTAAAATTGACTATACTGAAAAAGAAGGTTATCCGCCCTTACAGTTTTACAACGGTTTCCGGCAACAAAAAAAACACATTCGATTACAAGGTGACGTCAGTTCACAATATATTACCGCCTTATTACTGATTGCTCCAACCCTTCCTTTAGGATTAGAGCTGGAAATTGTTGGAGAACTGACCTCACGCCCTTATGTGGAGATGACGCTTTCCATGCTGAAAGAAACTGGTATAAGTTATCAATGGAACGGTCAAACCCTCGTGATTGAACCTCAATTTTTTCAACCCGCTACTCTTATTGTTGAGCCGGACTGGAGCGCTGCATCTTATTGGTATGCCATAGCAGCTTTGTCAGAAAATGCCGAAATCACGCTGCCTTACTTAAAAAAGAACAGTTTACAAGGAGATAGTGCGATTGCCGAAATTATGGAGCATTTCGGAGTATCAACGGAATTTGCCGAAGATGGAATCAAATTGGTTAAAAAGGCAACAACCACATTTACTCAAAACTTCTTTGACTTGAAGGATTGTCCCGATCTAGCTCAAACAGTAGTGGTATGTGCCGCTGCATTGGGCCTCAATGCAACTTTTACTGGTTTGGAAACTTTGAAGATCAAAGAAACCGATCGGGTAAAGGCTCTACAAGATGAACTGGCAAAGATTGGGGTGCAGTTTACAGAGACTACTAAAAACTATCATCTTGACTGTTCAAACCTGCATTTTCCGGACAAAGTTTCAGTAAAAACCTACGAAGATCACCGCATGGCAATGGCGTTTGCTCCTTTAGCCTTATGTGTAAAGCAGGTTGAAATTGAAGAGCCAAACGTAGTCGGAAAATCGTATCCTTCATTTTGGGAAGATTTGAAAAAGGTGGGATTTGAAGTAAAATAGAATCTCAGATGAGTAATAGATTCTGGATTTCTTTACTTTCACATCTTGAAATATAAAGTGAGTGAATATCTTATAGTATCTCACATATCTTAGTATCTAAAATTATGGCAGGAAACTCATTTGGAGAATTATTCAGAATCACCACCTTTGGCGAATCACATGGTGAAGCAATAGGCGTTATTATTGATGGCTGTCCTTCTAATCTGATTATTGATGAGCAATTCATTCAGGCAGAATTGGACAAACGCCGTCCCGGACAATCAAAAATTACTACGCAACGGAAAGAAAGTGATGAATTCCGAATCCTCTCTGGAGCTTTTGAAGGGAAAACGACTGGAACTCCTTTAACCTTACTCATTCCAAATTCAGATCAGCGCTCAAAAGATTACGACCATAACAAGGATATTTTCCGCCCTTCACATGCCGACTTTACGTACGAAGCCAAGTATGGTATTCGGGACCATCGGGGCGGAGGCCGCTCTTCTGCCCGCGAAACAGCTGCCCGTGTAGCTGCTGGAGCTATAGCCAAATTATTCTTAAATCAATCAGGTATTGAAATTTTTGCTCATGTATCGTCTGTAGGAACCATTGATGCTCCCAACATAGACCACCTTCAGGACATCCACGAACTGCTACACATTCGCGAAAGCAATTTAGTGCGCTGTGCCGATCCGGCAACCGCTCATCAATTAACTAACTATATTGATGATATCCGCAAATCTGGCGATACCGTAGGCGGAAAAATATCCTGCCTCATCCGAAACTGTCCTGCAGGTCTTGGAGAACCTGTATTTGATAAATTACACGCCGATTTGGGCAAAGCCATGTTGAGCATTAATGCAGTGCACGGATTTGAATACGGTTCAGGGTTTGCCGGAAGTGAGATGAAAGGTTCAGAACATAACGACATTTTTCTACCCAAAACCAAAAATAAAGGCGTTACTACACTGACTAATTATTCAGGTGGAATACAAGGTGGCATTTCTAATGGGATGGATATCACATTTCGGGTTGCATTTAAGCCGGTAGCCACCATTATGCAAAATCAACAAACGGTAAATAGTGCAGGCAAAGCGGCAGAAATTAAGGGTAAAGGCCGCCATGATCCATGCGTTGTGCCCAGAGCTGTAGCCATAGTAGAAGCTATGGCGGCCCTGGTCATCGCCGACCATTTATTGAGAAATAAATCTGTAATTCTATAAAAATATAAAATTAGCACATTAAGATAATAATTCGATTAAAACGTAGTTATTCAGATAAGACAATTTCGTTAATGAAGAACTTATCTATTACCAAAATCTCTAACTACTTAGTTCATCAAATAAATTTGGTCGTTGCTTGGTTTAACCGATAGTTTCTCTATTGGTTAAGTATATTTTATTTTTAATAACGCATCTTTTATTGCAGATTTACGTATTCAGGTATCTATTGCATTAAAAGAAACATGTTAAAAAAAACAAAAACTTTACTAGAAAATAGTTTTTTGCTCCCCCTATTCTTACTAATACCTGCTTTTACATCTGCCCAAATTCGCAATCACCAGTTCAAAGAGAAATTAAATAGTATTTATAAACACACTGTTCCCCTCATTGCGATAGAAGATTTTAAGGCTTTGGATAAACGCAACCTGTATGTTCTGGATACGAGAGAGGAAGAAGAGTTTAATGTAAGTCATTTAAAAAATGCCCGCCACGTAGGGTATTTTTGGTTTGATATGCGAAAAGTATATGATATTCCCTTGGATGCAACCGTAGTTCTATATTGTGCCATAGGCGATAGAAGTGAAAAGATTGGTGAAAAATTAATTCACTATGGCTATAAACACGTTTACAACCTGTATGGTAGCATTTTCGAGTGGGTAAACCAAGGAAATCCGGTTTACAAATCAAACGGAATACAAACTTCAGAAATACACATCCATAACCAAGATTTTGCCCGGTGGGTTGAAAGAGGGAGTAAAGTTGATTAAAATTTTTAGTTAAATAATTCAAGAAAATGTGCTAACATTAGTTACAACCGGCGATGGCTCTAAAACCATATACAATGCAGCAATTGGCGAACACTATCACTCTAAGCATGGCGCCTTGCAAGAAAGTTTACATGTATTCTTAAATTCGGGCTTACACTATTTTTTAGCTAACCATTCCTCAGTAAGAAAGGTATCTGTATTAGAAGTCGGTCTTGGAACGGGGCTTAATTTTTTATTGACCGCCGATTTTTGCACATCGCATCAAATTAAGTTAACTTATACCGGGGTAGAAGCTTATCCTCTTGATCGGCAATTTATTGAACAAACCGGGTATAATAAGCATATTAATGAAGAACTATGGATCTCTTTCCTGACATCGTATGTGGATTCTTTTAATCAGATTATTCCTATAAATAACTTTTGCCAATTGTATACTGCTGTATCCAAGCTTTCAGAATTTAAAAGCGAAACACTATTTGATGTTTTATATTTTGATGCATTTGCTGCAGTTCATCAACCAGAAATGTGGTCTGTAGAATCATTGAAACATATTTGTCAATTTTTAAAGCCCG
>JANWIB010000110.1 GCA_025450155.1 Sphingobacteriaceae bacterium | reverse complement strand
CAGCCTGCATCCTGTTTCCGGAACCACCAGCTACAATAAGTGCATAATACTTCATCCTTGAGATATGAAAGGTGAGATTTATTTATTAGCTATTAGATAGTCTCCAATCTGATAGCTAAACCCTCAAGTCTATATTAAATAATCAGCATAGCATCTCCATAGCTATAGAAGCGATATTTTTCTTTTATAGCCACTTCATATGCATGCATCACGTATTCGTATCCTCCAAAAGCAGATACCATCATTAATAAAGTAGATTCGGGTGTATGGAAATTAGTAATCATGCTGTTAGCAATACTAAAATCATACGGAGGAAAAATAAATTTGCTTGTCCAGTCATTCGCTGCTTTTAAACTTTTATTAGCAGATACGGCCGATTCTATAGCCCGCATACTGGTTGTTCCAACTGCACAGACTCTTCTCTTTTCTTCAATACCCTTATTTACAATATCTGCATCATGCTGCTCAATTATAAATTGCTCCGAATCCATTTTATGTTTCGTTAAGTCCTCCACTTCAACGGGCCTAAAAGTTCCTAATCCTACATGCAAGGTTACTTCGGCAAATTCAACCCCCTTAAGCTCAAGTCGCTTCATTAATTCCCTGCTAAAATGTAAGCCAGCAGTTGGAGCGGCCACGGCACCTTCTTTTTTAGCAAATATGGTCTGATAACGCTCTTTATCTTCCTCAGTCGCTTTTCTCTTTATGTATTTTGGTAGGGGAGTTTCTCCTAATATTTCAATGTTTCGACGAAATTCTTCATCAGTCCCATCAAAAAGGAAGCGAATGGTACGTCCACGAGAGGTAGTATTGTCCACAACCTCTGCTACCAGTAAATCATCATCACCAAAATAAAGCTTATTTCCCACACGGATTTTTCTGGCTGGATCAACCAATACATCCCATAAACGTAAATCCTTGTTCAGTTCCCGAAGCAAAAATACTTCTATTGTAGCACCGGTTTTCTCCTTGTTACCATACAACCTGGCCGGAAAAACTTTCGTGTTATTTAAAATCATCACATCGCCTTCATTAAAATAGCCCAGAACATCTTTAAATATTTTATGCTCAATTGCCCCTGTTTGACGATTAAGTACCATTAAGCGTGCCTCATCCCGTACCTCCGAAGGTTTGTCAGCAATTAAAGAATCTGGTAAATTGAATTTGAACTGGGATAATTTCATACGATATATACAAATTTTTTAAGGGCGCAAATTTACGTAATTTAATTGGTATAATAATTCATAGAGATGTGACTTTGTTTATGATTTATTTAGAAGGGTAGATGATACAACGAATGTTTCCAGAAAAATACACGGTATTGTTCTGGAAACATAAATAGTAATACTTATTAAACTGCCGAAACGTATTTAACCTCTTTCAGCAGCTCAAGTGCTTGTTTAATCCGTTTTAAAGCTTCTTTTAATTTTATTTCGGATGCAGCATAAGAAATACGGATAGATTTAGGATCGCCAAAAGCATCACCACTAACTACCGCAACATGCCCTTTATTTAATAAATATAAAGCCAATTCATCTGCATTTTTAATAATTTCGCCATCTGGGGCCGCTTTACCAAAGAAGGAGCTGATATCCGGGAAGAAATAAAAGGCGCCATCTGGTAAGTTAACTTTTACACCGTTAATATCTTTTAATAAATCATAAACCAGATTACGACGCTTTAAAAAAGCTTCACGCATCTCTTTTACAGTTTCTAAGCCCCCTTCGTAAGCCGAAAGGCCTGCACGTTGGGTTATAGAACAGGTTCCGGATGTAATTTGACTTTGAAATTTATCGCAGGCATCGGCTATTTCTTTACTACTTACCGAATAGCCAATTCTCCAGCCCGTCATGGCATATGCTTTGGATAAGCCATTAATAATGATAACGCGATCTTTTATACTTGGGAACTCAGCAAT
Organism: Sphingobacteriaceae bacterium; assembly: GCA_025450155.1. Lineage (GTDB taxonomy): Bacteria > Bacteroidota > Bacteroidia > Sphingobacteriales > Sphingobacteriaceae > JANWIB01. The sequence continues at coordinate 6,775 of JANWIB010000110.1, read as the reverse complement.
AGATACATGCTTGTCTAAGAAATTAATATGCTCATAAATTTCATCAGAAATGATGTAAATATTGGGATGTTTTTCAAATACCTTTACCAGAGCGGCCAGTTCATCGCGGCTATAAACACTACCGGTTGGATTATTCGGCGAAGAGAATAGAAAGGCTTTACTTTTTGGAGTAATAGCAGCTTCAAGCTCTTCGGGGGTAATTTTAAAATTGCTTTCTATTGTGGTATCAATAAAAACCGATTTTCCTTCAGCTACCTTTACCAGTTCAGAGTATGAAACCCAATAAGGTGTAGGTATAATCACTTCTTCGCCAGGGTTTACCAAACACATCATGATATTGGCAAGCGATTGTTTAGCACCCGTAGAAACGATAATCTGATCGAAGTTATATTCCAAATTATTTTCTCGTTTTAGCTTTGTTGCTATTGCCTTACGTAACTCTGGATAGCCGGCAACAGGGGTATAATAAGAATAGTTCTGATCAATTGCTTTTTTGGCAGCTTCTTTAACGAAATCAGGCGTATAGAAATCAGTTTCTCCAAGACTTAGGCTAATCACATCTACACCCTGTGCAGCCAGCTCTCTTCCTAATTTAGCCATTTTAATAGTAGCCGATTCGGCCAGGTTATTGATTCTATCTGATAGTATGCTCATAATAGGGCAAATATAAAAAGAGATACGGAAGAGACAGGATTAAAAATATATTTAAGCCAGAAAAGAACCTTATTTTTTACCGAATAATTAACTTTACCCTTCAAAACCTCCGGTTTGCAAGCACATAGAAAGACGATCTTATTATCCATAATCATTGGCACTATACTAATGATTGGGAAGTTTACGGCATATTTTATTACCTCATCCAATGCCATTCTTACAGATGCAGCCGAAAGTATCGTGAATGTTTTGGCAAGTGCATTTGCTTTTTATAGTATTTATCTTTCTGCCCGGCCAAAAGACCTGAATCATCCGTATGGACATGGAAAGGTAGAATTCTTTTCCATGTTTGTTGAAGGCATTCTCATTCTTTTGGCTGGTATCTTAATCATCCTAAAATCAATTTATAACCTTTTCTATCCTCAAACAATCTCCTCTCTTTTTGATGGTTCAATCATCATTGCTTCAACTGGGGTGGTTAATTTTTTATTAGGTTCTTATCTGATTTATCAAAGTAAAAAGCTCCATTCGCTTACACTGTTTGCGGATGGAAAACATTTACAGACAGATGCTTATAGTAGTGGCGGCCTGGTTTTAGGGCTTTTGCTGATGCATTTTACAAAAATTGCTTACTTAGACAGTCTTTTGTCCATTTTATTGGGGCTTTATATTATTTTTCATGGATATAAATTAGTGCGTAAGTCTGTAGGAGGATTAATGGATGAGTCTGATTTTTCTCAGGTAAAAGACATCGTATACATTTTAGATAAGCATCGGCGAGATGCATGGATTGATATTCATAATCTGCGCACACAACGCTACGGAAATGAATTTCACATTGATTGTCACGTAACGTTGCCATATTATTTTGATCTGAATCAGGTACACGATGAAATTTCTAAAATAGATAGCTTAATAAACGAACAGGGGATATTAAGAACGGAATTTTTTATTCATGCAGATCCCTGTTTACCACAATGTTGCCATTATTGCAGAATGAAGAACTGCGATGTTAGGAGTGAGGAAAAGCAAATGGATATTGGGTGGACCATGGAAAACGTTACTAAAAATCAAAAACACTTTGGGGAATAGTTCATTTTTAATTTTCAACTTTTTACTTTCTAAGCATGTATCTCTTTAATGTACGGGTTTATGGCCTTCTGATTAATGATTTTAACCAGATTTTGATTAGCGACGAAGAGGAACATGGTATGATGTTTAGTAAATTTCCGGGAGGAGGGTTGGAATATGGCGAAGGCTTAATTGATGGACTTAAAAGAGAATTTATAGAAGAATGCAGAGTCGAAATTAATGTACTGGAGCATTTTTATACCACCGATTTCTTCGAGAAATCGGCTTTCAATGATAGTCAGATTATTAGTGTGTATTATTTAGTGGAGTCTTTAACCGATTTACAGTTGACTTATAAAGAAAAATTGTTTGATTTTGATGAAGAGGGCGATATTAGACAAGCATTTAGATGGAAGAATATGGAAGAACTTGATGTGGAGGATGTTACCTTCTCAACAGACAAAAAAGTAATAGCACTTTTAAAAGAAAAATGGCAGAAAAAACCTTAGCAGAGCGAGATCTTGCAGTTATTTGGCATCCGTATACCCAGATGCAAACCGCACTTCCACCCATTCCGATTGTAAGAGGGGAAGGAGCTTATTTATTTGACGAAAATGGTAATAAATACATTGACGCGATTTCTTCCTGGTGGGTAAACTTACATGGACACGCACATCCCTATATAGCAAAAAAAGTTGCCGAACAGCTTAAAACCTTAGAGCATGCGATTTTTGCCGGATTTACACACCCTGCTGCTATAGAGCTTGCCGAGCGTTTAGTAAAACTCCTTCCGGAGAATCAAAAGAAGATATTCTATTCTGATAACGGTTCAACTGCGGTAGAAGTAGCGTTAAAAATGTGTTTCCAGTATTGGAGTAATAAAGGACAGGAGCGAAAAAAGGTCATCGCACTTAAAAATGCGTATCATGGCGATACGTTCGGAGCGATGGCCGTAAGCGCTCGAAGCGCCTTTACCGCTCCGTTTGAAAAGCTTTTGTTTGATGTAGAGTACATTGATCTTCCTTCTGAAGCAAATATTTCAAATCTCAAATCTCAAATCTCAAATCTTAAATCCGAAGCTTGCGCCTTTATCTTCGAACCCTTAGTACAAGGCTCTGGTGGTATGCTGATGTATGAGGCAAACCATTTAAACGAGCTTATCGCGGTTTGTAAAGCGCACCGTATTTTTACCATAGCCGATGAGGTGATGACTGGATTTGGTCGAACGGGTAAGTATTTTGCATCCGATCACCTGAATCAACAACCGGATATCATGTGTTTCTCTAAAGGGCTTACCGGTGGAACAATGGCGTTAGGAATAACTTCTTGTACCGACCAAATTTACGAAGCCTTTCTTTCAGAAGATAAATTAAAAACCCTGTTTCACGGACATTCCTTTACGGCTAATCCGGTAGCCTGCTCTGCCGCCTTAGCCAGTTTAGATATTTTGTTAGAGAAAGAAACACTGGAAAATATAGAGCGCATCGTCAAGCAACATCAATCCTTTAAAGAAAGAATTAACGATCATCCAAAATTAAAAGCTATCCGCCAAACCGGAACTATTTTGGCTTTAGAATGGCAGGTGAATGGCAATTCCTCATACTTTAGTAATTTAAGAGATAACCTTTATAACTTCTTTATTAATCAACGGATTATACTTCGACCTTTAGGTAATATCCTTTATATTCTGCCTCCATATTGCATCAGTAACGAAGACCTGGCCTATATTTACAGTAAAAGAGAAGAAGCGTTAGAGCAATTTTAATAATGAGTTTACATCAGGTGATTAATAAAATAGTAAAAGATAACTATTTGCATGCCAAATGGTTAAATACATTGTCTTTAATGGAGAATACCGGCGCCCGAAAAATATCGGCAAGCGAACATAAAACTACCGTTACATTGATTGTTTTAAAACATGCCGCCGAAGAACATCGTCATGCCTATTACCTCAAAAAGCAGATTTCTAAAACAGAAAATAGCTGCCCTGATTACTCGGATGAATACTTAATGGCACCAATTCACAGTCGCTCGTATTTAAATAAGCTGGATACCTCGGTTTGCCGTTATCTTAAAACAACATTGGGGTTAAGCGGAACTGAATTGCGGTTTGCTGCGTATTTGTTAGTGACTTACGCCATAGAAGTGCGTGCAGACGAACTCTATCCCGTTTATCAGCAGATATTAGACGCTGCCGCAAGCAAAGTGAATGTCAAATCAATTATTGCCGAAGAAGAAGGGCACCTGGAAGAAATGATCCATCAATTGCAACATTTTTCTCCGGACTGGGAAAAACACGCTAAAAAAGCCGTTGAAATAGAATCTGTGCTTTTTAATCAATGGGTAACTGCCTTATCTGCAGAAATTAGCCAGTTCCTGTAATAGAAATGCGGAAACAAAAAGTTGTGGTATTAACCGGTGCCGGAATTTCGGCAGAAAGCGGTCTAAAGACCTTTCGCGATGCGGATGGTTTGTGGGAAGGATATGATATTTACGAAGTAGCCACTCCCGAAGCCTGGAACCGTAATCCGGCTTTGGTGCGGGAATTTTATAATATGCGTCGGAAATCGGTACTCGAAGCCCAACCTAATGCCGCACACATGGCGCTGGTAAATTTGGAAACAAAATTTGATGTCACCATCATTACTCAAAATATTGACGATCTGCACGAACGGGCAGGTTCATCCAACGTCATCCATCTTCATGGGTTGATAACCAAATCACAATCCAGCCAGAATCCTTTACTAGTTTACGATATTGACGGATGGGAGTTAAAAATGGGAGAGCGATGCGAGCTGGGGTCGCAATTGCGACCCCATGTGGTATGGTTTGGCGAATCGGTTCCAATGATCGAGACGGCAGCCAAAATTTGCACTCAGGCTGATGTGTTTTTAATTATCGGAACTTCCCTAGCCGTTTATCCGGCTGCAGGCTTAATTGACTTTGTACCTCATGATGCCGATAAATATGTAATTGACCCGAATAGTCCTACCATTCATTCCATTAGCAATCTAAAAATTATAAAAGAAAAAGCGAGTACAGGAGTTCCTAAAATAATGCAGCAATTAATAAAGTAGGATTTCTGATTTTCGTTTTCATTTTGTTTTTTTGATATTCTTGTACTTTCCGGACAATCAATTTTTCAATAAAAACGAATAAAAAGTGTAGATACTTTCACACCTAATACACACATCTGTATAAAAAGTGTGAAAAATATGTGAAAACAAGTTATTAGATTAGTGTGTAGATTTAATTCACAATTTAATTCACAATTTAATTCACAATTTAATTCACAATTTAATTACGAAATACAGTATAACTCGTAAACCTAAACCCAATCATCATGAAAAAATCGCTCTTTAAGGCTGCTTTGCTTCTTTCAGCAGGCGCTTTGGTATTCTTTGTTCTTTATTCCTGCACCAAACAAACCACCACACCCGAACTAAAAACAACAAATCTGTCTAAAACCGCTGTTTCCCTGCCCGGAGATAATCCATTTAACGCAACAGTAGGCGCCCCTATTAACGGCGAATTGGCACTGCGTTGGGTAGAAAATTACAACAAGGCCCATGGAACCGATAAGAATACCTTCTATACCATGAACAGCAAAGATATAAAAGCCATTCTGAGCGATGCATCAGCCGTAGGCATCAGTTTCTATTATGCCACAGATGGAACTAAAATGTATGTTTTGCCCATCGGTATAAACAAAAACGGCGAATGGATAACCACAACCGATATCCCTACCGAAAACGGCCGAATTGACTTGGAAACAGCCAAACTGTGGATAGCCAATGACAAAGGCCCCATTGACGGGAATTTTTTTGGAAGGGAGACCTTCGATCGTTTATTCAGCCAGCCTTGTGACTTTGTTTGTGGGACCTTGGCATTGAATGATGAAGGGAAGCAGCAATTATTATTAACCCGCAAACAGGACGGGGAAGTTTATTCCCTTGATCCGGTGCAGACTGTTTGGGATGCATCCTGGATCATAGGGACGGATGGAAAGTAAACTAATTTTGAACAATTCTTAAATAGCCGGTTGATGTCATACAATTATTATATTGCAGTTGCCTCTTCTTTTTCGGTTCTATTGCCGCTATTGCTGATGGTATTTTCGTTGCACGACCAGTTACAAAGCCCGATGCGGCGGGCCTTGGGCATCCTGCTGTTGGCTTCCGGTCTTTCTGACGCCATCAGCTATACGTTACGGGAAATGGGCCAATCCAATATAGTCTTTATCAATAGTTACTATATCGTGCAGTTTTTAGCACTCAGTTATATCTATTCCATTATTATCCCCGATAAAAAATGGGTATACGGAGGAGTGATCCTTTTTACAGTTTTTTTAGGCATTAACATCCTATTTATTCAGTCCTTTACCAAATTTCAGGGCTGGATGATTTTCGTAGAGGGCATTATCCTGTTAGGATATGCTGGCATGAGTTCCCTGAATTTTTTGCAGGTAGCCCATCTTTCGATCACCCTTCTCGACCGACTCGCCGGATGGATCAACCTGGCGGTTATCTTTTACTTTATTCCCAATTTGTTTCTGTTCCTCATCAGAGAGTTGATGTTCCCTGAGTTGGATACAGATACCGCCCGCACGTACTGGAGTTTTCATAATTGCGTCAATATTCTCAAAAACATCCTGTTGGCTTTGGGCATTTATTATACCACCTATACCCGGCTCAGGAGATTGAAGATTTTTACGTATGTGATGGGCCGGGTATCGGATGATATGGCGGGCCAGATACCCAAGCAGATGGCCGAGCTGGATACGATAACCCCGGATGAATGGAGGGAATGGGAGCAATGGAAAGAAGAACGGCGGAAACTACTGAACCAAACTAAGAACATAATAACAGGTGATTCCGATCGTAACTACCGGAAGAATTGATACCGTTTAAAATATAATCATAGGCATTGAATTAATTAACTAAGTCTTTAGAAGATATAATAGTTAATCAAATTAACCAACAACATTAGTGGGTTTTTGGATTTTTTAAATCCTTCAACATCCTACTTACCACTTCAATTAACCTCCGGT
>JANWIB010000109.1 GCA_025450155.1 Sphingobacteriaceae bacterium | reverse complement strand
TGGGCCTGGAATCAGAAACGGGTGTTGAAGATCAAAAAGGTAGTGGACAGAATGTTTTGTATTCTTCCGTTTGAAGTAGATTTTTACAAAACATGGGGTATGGCTGTAGATTATGTGGGAAATCCTTTGCTGGATGCTATTACCGCCTATCAATTTGATAAAGAGTTTAAAACTAACCATAATTTAAATAGCAAGCCTATTGTTGCGCTATTGCCCGGTAGCCGGAAACAAGAAATCAATAAAATTCTTCCTGAAATGATTGCTGTTACCGGCCGTTTTCCTGCCTATCAATTTGTCATTGCGGGTGCGCCCAGTTTCAGCGTAGAATATTATCAGGATTATATTGTTAACCGGAATATTCCTGTAGTTTTTAATGTTACATATGATTTGTTACAAAATGCTGAAGCTGCTATTGTTACCTCCGGAACGGCGACTTTGGAAACAGCTTTATTAAACGTGCCCCAAGTTGTGGTCTATAAGGGAAATGCGGTAACCGTCGGTATAGCCCGTTTCTTGATTAAAATTCGTTTTATCTCATTAGTGAATTTAATTTTGGATAAAGAGGTGGTGAAGGAGTTGATTCAACAAGATTGCAACCCTGAAAAAATCTCAGAAGAATTAGGCTTATTGCTTCATAATGCCAACTACCGGAGCAAAGTGCTGGCTAATTATAAGGAACTTGCAGAGCGTATGGGCAAACCTGGTGCTTCTGCTCGAACAGCGCAGTTAGTTGTTAATAACCTGCAATCTCCATAAAAAACGAGATTTAGTAGCATAACAGATATGAATTTTTACCTTGGATTGTAACCAATCTAAAGTACGTATCGTATGGGCATAAACAAGTTTAAAAAAATGAAAAAAAATTACGTATTAATTACTACTTCTGCCTTTCTTTTACTATTCTCCTTTTCCTGTAAAAAGCCGGATGATAAACCAAATCCCCAGCCGAATCCGAGCGGAGAGTTATATATCTATGGTCAGCTTTATAGTATATCAGCCGAGCCTTTTCCTTCGTTGCCGGTAATATGGACATCTCAGGGACGAACTGACTGGTCTGCGCCTAGCGATATTAACTCGTACTACCCCACTACTATCAGAAAAATAAATGGAAAACTGTATGAGTTTGGATGGAAAGTTAATGAAACGGGTGGTAGAGTAATAGTAAAAATCGGTAATCAGATGAAAGAGATGGCCGAAGAAACCAATAATAGCATGAGAATACGAGCCGGGTATTCGGAAACAGATGCAGAGGTATTTGAAGAAAATGGAAATTTGATACTTATTGGTGGAATAAGTACCGATGCCGGTTTTACTTCTTCTTTTAAATATACTATTAAACAAGATGGCTCTTATCAGTTTGAAACATTGCCATTTGCTGGAAGCGATGCCTATTTTAAAAACGGAGCCGGAGGGTATATGATGTTTGACAGAGTTTTCTACACTTCCACTGCCAGTAGCTTCAAAATTCCTTATTATAATAGTTCTGCCACATTACAAGAAATCAGTATTGCTAAAACACAGGTAATAGACGATTTGGTAAAAGCGGGTTATACTATCTTTGATTTTCATACCTACGTTAAAGCTTTTCATCAAAATAAAGCTTATATTCCGATGAGGGTATTTAAAGGAGAATACCTCAGCCATGATTTTAAAACGATATATATCATCGCGGATTTAAGCGGGGCAGGAAATCATCAGATTTTAAAGCCTCAGGATTTACCGGCAGGGTATGATTATGGCGAGAACTTAAAATTTATTTCGCCTGAAAAAGTCTACATTGATATTCCTCAGAATTGGAAGACCAATGCGCAGGCTGGTCCGGCTTATCTTACCTATAATTTTACTACCAATAGTTATACTAATTTAACGTACGTTGAAAAAGGAGCAGGTCTAAATCATATTCACTATTTCTTCCCTATAGGGAATGATTTATATGTAAGTGGAGTTAGTAATGATAATGCCTGTTACTGGAAAAATGGTAAACGGGTTTCTTTAGATATTTCAGGGGGATATGAAATGTCTGAAATTAGTACTATTTATAATTACATACCCCAATAATAAATACATAAGTGTTAATATAGCAAAAGCCAGTTTTAAGAAAACTGGCTTTTTTTGATTTCTTTCTTAATTTGTTATCTCATGGATTTAACAAAAAAACAACGAACATATAAGTTATTATATGTACCTTGCATCCTTTATTAATATTTATTACAATGCAAAAAGAAGGAACAGTAAAATTTTTTAATGAAACTAAAGGTTTCGGATTCATTGTGCCAGCGAATGGCGAACCGGATATCTTTGTTCATTCAACAGGCCTAATTGACGAAATTCGTGAAAACGATAAAGTGAAGTACGAAGTAGAGCAAGGGAAAAAAGGCCTTAACGCGGTAAATGTAGAAGTTGTATAACATACTATAATCATTAATCGTTAAAAGCATCCACCAGTTTTGGTGGATGCTTTTTTTATTTTCTGAGCTTTTGGAATAGTGATAGAAAAAAATAGCAGATAAAGAGGCAGACTTTTTAAATAGCTGATATACTAACAGATGTGTTATATTATTTCCTTTTTCTGTTTCTTTTTCTTTGCTTTGCCTAAGATTTGCAAGAATCTTGTAATAAGGGTCTTTTGATAAAGAGTTTAGATAATTAGTTAATTAAGAGGGAATTATTGTATGCGTATCGGTATACCAAAAGAAATTAAAAATAATGAAAACCGTGTAGCCATCACCCCGGCTGGTGTTGTTCATTTTAAACGTTATGGGCATGAAATAGCTGTACAAAAAGGTGCGGGGTTAGGCTCTGGTTTTGCGGATGAGGAATATATAAAAGCTGGTGCTAAAATCGTAGAATCTGCCGCAGAAGCATGGGCTATGGAAATGGTGATGAAAGTAAAAGAACCAATTAAAAGTGAATACGGCTTTTTTCGAAAAGGCTTGATTTTATTCACGTATCTTCATTTGGCTCCCGAACCCGAGTTAACTCAGGCACTACTTGAAAATAAAGTAATCGGTATTGCATACGAAACCGTGCAATTGGCAAATGGTACATTACCCTTATTAACTCCAATGAGCGAGGTTGCCGGCCGTATGTCCGCACAATTAGGAGCACAATTTCTTGAAAAGCCCGAAGGTGGAAAAGGAATTCTCTTAGGCGGTGTTCCCGGAGTAAAAAGAGGTAAAGTAGCCATTATTGGAGGTGGTGTTGCCGGAACGAATGCGGCCAAAATAGCTGTTGGCTTGGGTGCGGATGTAACCATTATTGATTTAAATCCTGATCGATTGCGTGAGTTGGATGATATTTTCGGATACCAGGTGTCTACATTAATGTCTAACCCATTTAATATTGCCGAAGCCGTAAAAGAATCTGATCTGGTCATTGGCGCTGTATTGATTCCAGGAGCAAAAGCGCCAAGGCTCGTAACCGAAGAAATGATCAAATCAATGGAGCCAGGGTCTGTGGTAGTGGATATTGCGATAGATCAGGGTGGTATTTTTGAAACCACAGATCGGATTACAACACACGATAATCCCACGTATGTGAAAGAAGGTGTAGTGCACTATGCAGTGGCCAATATGCCGGGAGCTGTTCCACGCACTTCTACCATTGCCTTAACTAATGTAACGGTACCTTACGCAGTTCAAATTGCTAATCAGGGATATCGTAAGGCTTGTTTAGAAAATGCAGCCTTGTTAAAAGGGATCAATACATTAGACGGATATGTTACTTATAAGGCAGTAGCAGATGCACAAGGCTTGGCTTATGTAGATGTGTCTACTTTGTTAGAAGGTATTGGAATAGCTTAAAATAGCTAAATCCTTTTAGCGAAAGGCCTCCCATATGGAGGCCTTCGCCTTTATAAGCATCTTTAAAATGGAAAGTTATTAACATAGTTTGTTCACTATTGTGAATAAAAAATAAAGTTTATAATATATTGATAGTCAACTTTTTCTCTTTAAATTAGTTTATCTATCACTAAATTTCTGATTACTATGAAAACCGCAAACTACCCATCAAACGCCTCTGTTATTTCAGTTTTAAAACCAAGCGCTTTTAGTGTTACATTTTTAGATGAGAATGGGCATATTCTGCATGGAACTGTTAAACAGCTTACTGATGATGATTATGAAGTGTTTGTAAAAGAGAAGGGGGTGATTATCCATTGTACAAAAAGTATAAGTGGGAAATTGTCATGCAAGCTTAATAGCAAAAAGAATGCCCCTTGGGTTGATGGAATAAGCAATGAAATAGCCAAAAAAATAAATAAGGCTAATTAGAAGCAATCCATTAAAGCGCTTATAAAAGATGAAAAGGTTCATGTTTAAATTACATGAACCTTTTCTCTTAATAGATAATCACATTTTCAATCCTTTTGAATTTATTATTTTAAGCCTGTCCAATAAGTAATGTACTGACATGGGATAAAAAACTGAGCTTAAAATTTGAAACATATTGGGGAGCAACAACTATTTGCTCCTTCTCTACTTTTTACTACTTTTGCAACCTATAGAGGAGGGGGATTAGCTCAGCTGGCTAGAGCGCTTGCATGGCATGCAAGAGGTCGCCGGTTCGACTCCGGCATTCTCCACCTGATTGTCAAGGCTTTAGGATTTGTTCTTAAAGCCTTTTTTCGTCTGATAAAACTCTGATAAAACATTTCAGCTTATTCATATCGTTTATTTAGCCCTATAATTGATGTGGAAAACTTTTTGAAAAGCAATTCTTAATCTATAATTATCGTTGGAATTACTACAATAATGAAACCCAGCTGCCATAATAAGAATTGTGAGAAGGAGTATAAAGGATATATCCATAATTATGCAATTCTTTAATGCACTTATGGTAGGTCGCTTTTGCATTTATTTTTGAGTGGTTCATAATCTCGTTTCGAGTTATTTTAACGGGATTTGTAAACGCATTGGCACTCCAACATTGAAGTAATGCTATGTAAAGACTAATATGAGGAGGGCCAATACGTCCATCATGATTGACCCTTTCAAGAAAATGATTCATATGTTCAAAATAGTCCATAGGTTAGATAATTTAATGGAAATTGCTTTCAAGAAGCTTTTGGATATCTTCATATTTATAGAAGTGAATCCCTCCTATTTTAGCATAATGTAGAGTGCCGTTAATGCGGAAGTTCTGTAGAGTAGCAGGAGAAATTTTAAGTAGAGATCGTACTTCACTACTCCTCAGCCAATCCTTTTTTTCCACTTTTTGTGATGCAGGTAATATCTGTTTTAAATGTTCGAGAAGTTCATTTTTGAATTCTTGTAAGTCCTTCTTAGTGATAATTTCTACTTCCATAACTAATTTGAATTAAGATCAGGGAAATAGACCTTACTCCCCTGATTTCGTTTATAGGATGGTTCATACCTGATATAGCCGTATTCACTGAGTTCTCTGATGCTCTTATGATAGGTAGCACAGCCCGAAATCTTTGCCAATTTCATCACTTCATGGCTAAATACCTGTATAGGGTTTGTACAGTCATGTTCATTCCAATACTGCAAAAGTGCTGCATAGATACCGATATGGGTAATGCTGATGCGAGGATCTTTTGCAATAGCGATAAAGAAGTCTGATAGTGGTTTTAGGACTGACATTTATGTTGACTAACTTATAGATAGACCTTTTCGCTTAGTTCTTTTATGTGCAGATTTTGGATTGCTTTCTGCCATATCATCTTGCTTCTGGCTTTCCTTTTTAACATCCTGCTTTATTGATTGCTCAGAAGACTTTTTTTCTCTTTGCGTATTTACTCTTTGCATATTGCTGTCATAAATAGTAATTGATTTGAACTGCGGATTAGCCTCGATAAACTGCCTTTGCTCACTGCCGTTGGTGTTGAAGGTCACTGCTTGCCTGTTCCCTTTTTGTAAGGAATTCATTAAAGCAGTTTTCTCCTGTTCGTTGGTAAGTTCTTTTATAGGAAGTTTAGAAAGCGCTTTTTCCAAATCAAAACCATAATTCTGATGGAACTGCTTAATTTTATAGTTACCGTTCTTATCCGTATCCTTCATGTCTAATTGTACCCAGGCATTATAAATCTTTCCTTCTTTATTCGTTAAGTCTTTATTCACTGCTCTGCCATTCATTAGGTTGTAAGCCTCTTTCAAAGTAATATTGCTTTCCTTGTTCAGATAGAAAGTTTGTTTCATTGCTTCAGGATTTTGATCCTGCTTTAAGGTCAGATCGTACTTATTAAAAAAGTACATGTCGCTCTGATCAGACTTTTTGAAATATAACGTAGCAGCAGTTTCATCTTTACCAAAACTCGACTGATGGTTGAGTTGAAATTCAGGAGTTTGCTTTTGCATCTTTTCTTTTAGTTCGTTTTCCAGGCCTTCGCCAAAGCCGGTAAACTTTACCTGATCTTTCAGGTAATCGAAATTTTTTTCGTTCATGATTTTAAATTTTAGGGTTATAAGATTAGTATCTTATCGGAATTGCGTTAACAATCGTTCGATTACGAACCTTCAGTTCTAAATGCCTTCCGCCGCTTTTTTCCATCATCTGGATAGCAAGGTATTTTTTATCGGGAATGGTAAACTTAGGCAGCGCAAATACAAGTACGTGCTTAGATCGACCATCAATAACTGAAGTGTCAGTGTTTACTAATAGGGGGTTAATTTCTATTTCCTGGATAGCCGTTCGTTTGGATTTTTTCTGGTCCCGAATAAAAAAGCGAAGCTGGTCTATATGGTAATTGATATTAGAGCGATTTTTTAATCCAAGCCTACAAAAGATAACATCATCTTTAATATAGATGCCTTGTAGTTGTAACCGCATACCATAGTTTTTATCCTTACTGCCATTGATAACTTTTCCTTTTTTTGCTATCCACTTGGCTGTATTCTGGAGGATAGCCTCATTGTTATTTTCTTGGGTAAAAGCAGCAGCAGTAGGCTGAGATTTATCTATCTGATTTGCAAACTGAAAGTTTAGTGATGCCGGTGTTTTTGCATAGTTGACTATAAAAGAGTAGAGTTTCCCATCCGATGTAACTACCGTCAGGTTGGTTTCAGGGAAATTTTCCAGTGCAGCTTTTACCTGGAGAATATTTTCAATTCCTGATGCTTTTTGCACCAGTATATCTCTGCTGCCTTTATCTACACTTTTAATGGGATAGGCGAATATAAGGTTGGTTGTTTTAGTATGCGTTATGGTCAGCTTATAAGGCTCAATAATGGATGCTTTAACTGATTGAGACTTAGTTTGCGCAAATGCTGCAACATTAATGTATAAAAGAAGAATTCCTGTTATCATTAATACACTTATCTTTTTCATCTTTTAGGAATTAATAGATTAATATATTCGGTTTATT
>JANWIB010000108.1 GCA_025450155.1 Sphingobacteriaceae bacterium | reverse complement strand
TATTGAAAATCATTTTTAGCTTTATTAAATACTGATTTTGTATCTATTCGTTGCCCTGTAAGACAGTTGACTGATGCTTTTCGGGGACCTTCCCGTCCGCTGCCCTCATAAAAAATATCATACCCAATCAGCTCGGCCTCATACGTTATAGCATTGTATCTGAATTTGTATGCTCTTTCGTTTCTCATGGCCGAGGTTTTTATAATAAGCACGTTGTTTGTCATCTCAGTGCCTGTGGGAGTACTTCCATAACCCTTGCCTAAATCATCTGATAGCTCAACGCCATGTAATGTTTCGTAGTTCTCGTCATCATATAACAAAATAGCTACTTGTGTACACATATTATCTTCATCGCCATTTTGTAACAGAAAAATTTTATCCTTAACTCCATCTTTATCCCAATCAAATATGATCGTGTTTTTGATGGATTTTGTATTCACATCGCTTGCTTTACGAATATCGGTAATACATTGTGCATAAACGAGTGTATGGCCCCACAGTAAGGCTGCTATAACAGTGACTGTTTTTAACATGTTTTTATTTTTAAAATTATTGTCTATACTGACATTCTACTTCACCGGTTTTTCTTACTTTTTTTGTACGTAAGTCTACAAGTACTTTTTCGGCCACCACAAACTGTTGAGGAGACTCCTTATATAGCTTCTGTACATATTCCCCAGTTACATGACCATTACAGTTTATACTATCTGCAGGAAGATCGGTGTCTTGAAAAAATTCAATTTCATGAGTTCCAATCAACTTAATATCGTATGCTCCAAGGCTATAAATATGCTTAAAGGAGCCTAATTTATAAATATGGAAAGATCGCTGCACATCTGTTCCTTCATCTATAAAAAGATAATCTTTAGTAATTCCTAAAAAATAATATGCTAATCCTTGTTCTTCATTTTTGTCATCACTAGGGATATTGAATTCAGCTTTAGGGGGAATGTGAAAAATTAAATGATTATTAGAAATTTTAACCGATTTTGACTTCCTAAATACACGAATATGGTATCCTACATTTTCCTCAGTAGAAGGAATATCTATCAGCACGTCATATTGATTAAAACGATAAAGCAACATACTCTCACCTAATTTTAATTCAGCCTTCCAAACTTCTAACGGTTTATCTCCTATCCTATTTTCACTTTCATCCTTATACCGGTTAAATTCTACTTCCTCTAATTCACCCGTTGATACTGTACTGAAATCCGAAGGAATTAAATTTGATGTAAGAGAATCTGATTGAACCGAATCTGATTTAACCCTCTCATTTTGCGAACTACTACATTGAGTTAATAATAAAGTAGCAACCGCTGCAACCAAAAAAACTTTCACCATAAAACAAATTTATTTAAAATCAAGAAATCAATAATTGGTTTTTTAAAGGATAATCCATAAGAAGTTTTTTAACATAATGGGTATTTAAAGCCATTTTTAGCATCTCTGCATGTTTGAGATGGTGCATATCGCTTCCAATAAAATCGACCAGGTGATGATCTATCAATTCTTCTGCTATCTTCTGCACAGGTTTACCGTAATAACCGGTTAAGGATATGGTATTTATCTGCAAATAACACCCCGCTTCTCTTATTCGTTCATAATTTTCAATCGCTACGCCTAAATAGGGATAACGTTCGGGGTGTGCCAAAACAGGTTTATATCCTTTTGACTTCATTTTTTCAACTACATCAAAAAACATTGGCGGATAATTGATAAAAGAAATTTCGAAAAGCAGGAAGTTTTGTCCCAAAGTAAGTACCGTACCTTTTTCTAATTTTACTTCAAAAGCCTCATCCAAATAATATTCTGCGGCTGCTTCAATTTGAATATCTATGTCGGTTTTGGCCAGTTCTGCTCTGACTTTTTCAAGCCCCTCGTTAATTATTTCAGGGGTATTGCGATAGAAATCGGCCATTACATGGGGCGTGGTAATGATTTTTTTATACCCTAGTTCGGCAATCTTTCTGATAAGGGCAATAGACTCATCCATATCCTTGGCACCATCATCAATACCGGGAATAAGATGGGAATGCAAATCGACTTTTATTGAGAAATAGTCAATATCGGGCTCATCTTTTTTTTCCTTTTTAAAAAGATTAAATAGCATTAGCGACCGGCGTATTGTTGCTGATAGTACGATTGATAGTGGCCTGAGGTTACGTCATTAAGCCAATCTTCATTTTGCAAGTACCAGTCTACCGTTTTTTCCAAGCCTTCCTCAAACTGCAAACTGGGTTTCCATCCTAACTCGCGTTGCAGTTTGGATGAATCAATTGCATAACGTAAATCATGTCCGGCACGATCGGTTACAAACGAGATCAATTCTGTCGATGTTCCGTCAGGACGACCTAATTTTTCATCCATGATTTTGCATAGCAAGCGAATTAGGTCAATGTTTTTCCATTCATTATGTCCACCAATATTATAGGTGGAGCCAGGTTTTGCCTGATGAAAAATAACATCAATTGCTCGGGCATGATCTTCTACCCATAGCCAGTCGCGGATATTTTCACCTTTTCCATAAACAGGAACAGGTTTATTATTTTTGATATTATGAATGGCTAGCGGAATCAATTTTTCGGGAAAATGATGTGAGCCGTAATTGTTAGAGCAGTTAGAAATTACGGTATTTAACCTATATGTATCGTGATAAGCCCTAACAAAATGATCAGACCCTGCTTTTGAGGCAGAATAAGGGCTATGCGGATCATAGGGAGTTTCTTCGGTAAATAACCCGGTTTCGCCTAAAGTTCCGTAAACTTCATCGGTAGAAACGTGATAAAAACGCTTGTTCTGATCATTTTTCCAATGGTTACGGGCAGTGTTTAACAGGTTTACCGTTCCCACCACATTGGTCATTACAAATTCTATGGGGTTACTAATGGAACGATCTACATGAGATTCGGCGGCCAAATGAATTACCGCGTCAACATTTTCCTGATTAAATAGATTATCAATAAAGTCAGCATCTACAATATCTCCCTTAACAAATTGATAATTGGGTTTGCTTTCTACGTCTTGCAGGTTAGCAAGGTTTCCGGCGTAGGTTAATTTGTCCAAATTAATGATTTGATAATTAGGATAGGTATTTACAAACCGCCTTACTACATGCGAGCCTATAAAGCCGGCTCCTCCGGTGACGAGTATTTTTTTCATATTATTTAATCGCAATATAGATATCCACTTCTGCGTCATCAGAATTTTGAGATTTCTGACTATAAACTTCAAAATCTGCTGTATATTTTCTAATTAATTCTTCTTTCTGCCATATTTCCTGCCACTGTTGAACAACAGCATCCGGTATTTTTCCTTTTGCCTGGTGCAGTTGATATTTTCCACCGGTAAATTCTTTACCTGTCAGCCCGGTTGGAATGGTATCTATACTTTCTACTTTACAACCAATAATGCAAGTATATTCATCGGTATGATTTGATTTATAATCAGTATAAATTGAATAAATGTCATGACTTACCTTGTTTGGAATTTTTGACAGAATATCCTCTTTATAAAAATTTTCCCATAGTCGCCCCAAATCGGTCATTGCTTTGGCATTTGTTGTTCTTATAGTAATTCCGATAATTTTAAAAGGCGGTAATAGCATTGTTTTTTTCATAAATTATTTAGATATGAGATAAACAATAAAAAGTCTAAATCTAATATCTCAAATCCCATGTCTAAAATTCATTTTCTTTAATATATTTTTCCCAGGCCCAGGCAGAACGCATCATATCGTCCAAGCTAAGTTCAGCCTTCCAGTTCAATTGCTGTTCTGCTTTATTTACATCGCCCCAAATTTGTTCGATGTCGCCTTCACGGCGGGGGCCTATGTGGTAATTTAGTTTCACGCCGGTTGCCTGCTCAAAAGCCCGAATCACTTCAAGTACGGAATTTCCTCTTCCTGTACCAATATTAAAGACTTCGTAATTGGCTTGCTCCTTTGTTTCCATGTGTTTAATCGCGGCCACGTGTGCCCTGGCTAAATCTACTACGTGAATATAATCCCGGATACAACTTCCATCGGGTGTAGGATAATCATTACCATGAATGGTAATCGAGCCGCGTTTGCCAATAGCACTTTGCGTAACAAATGGTACTAAATTTTGGGGAACCCCAACGGGCAATTCGCCAATTAAGGTAGATTTGTGTGCTCCAACAGGATTAAAGTATCTCAGGGAAATGATTTTATAGTTTTTATTTACTTTGGCAGTGTCCTGTAATATTTCTTCGGCAATCTGTTTGGTATTGCCATATGGAGATTCTGCTTTTTTTACCGGAGCATCTTCGGTTACAGGCAATTTATCGGGTTGCCCGTAAACTGTGCAACTGGAAGAGAATACAAAATTGACTGGTCGTTGTTTAAAGGCTTCTAACAGGTTGATGAGGGAATAAAAATTGTTTTTATAGTATTTTAGAGGTAACTGAACGTATTCGAAAAAAGCTTTGTAGGCTGAAAAATGAATAACTCCGGTAATATCGGGGTTGGCTTGTATGAATGCCTGTGTTTTTACTTCATCGCAAAGATCAAATTCATGAAATTCAACTTTTGATCCTGTAATTTTTTCTAATTGATTTAGGATTTTCTTACTGGAATTGACTAAATTATCTACAATAACCGGGGTGTATCCTGCATCTAACAATTCAACCACAGTATGCGAACCGATGTATCCTGTTCCGCCAGTTACCAGAATTTTTTTACTCATCGTTTACCTATGATATTTGGTGAAGTCCTTGTGTTCTATTTTTTCAATAATAGCTTTGGGTAAAGATTTGAAATATTCGTACGTGATTTTTAATCCTTCCGCTCTTGAAATTTTCGGTTCCCATCCTAAAATCTTTCTTGCTTTAGCAATATCGGGCCGGCGTTGTTTTGGATCATCTGTAGGAAGCGGTTTAAATATCATTTTTTGCTTTGTTCCGGTTAGTTTGATAATCTCTTCGCCAAATTCTTTTATGGTTATTTCATCGGGATTACCAATATTCATCGGCTGAACATAATCTGAGAAAAGCAACCGGTATATGCCTTCTACTAGATCATCTACATAACAAAATGAACGCGTCTGCAAACCATCGCCAAAGACAGTTAGATCTTCCCCTCGAATAGCCTGCCCAATAAATGCAGGTAATACCCGGCCATCATTCAAACGCATTCGCGGTCCATAAGTGTTAAATATCCGCACAATTCTGGTTTCTACTTTATGAAAAGTATGATAAGCCATGGTCATCGCTTCCTGAAAACGTTTCGCCTCATCGTAAACCCCACGTGGGCCCACTGGATTTACATTACCCCAGTATTCTTCCGGCTGGGGATTAATATTGGGGTCTCCATACACTTCTGAAGTTGAAGCAACTAAAATCCTTGCTTTTTTCTCTTTCGCTAATCCAAGCAAATTATGTGTACCTAATGATCCAACCTTTAACGTTTGGATTGGGATTTTAAGGTAATCTATTGGGCTTGCCGGAGACGCGAAATGCAGAATATAATCTAACTTTCCAGGGGTATGTACAAAGTTAGTTACATCATGATGATAAAACTCGAAGTTTTCTAATTTCAACAGATGCTCAATATTCCGAAGATCTCCGGTAATGAGATTATCCATTCCGATGACATAAAAATCCTCTTTAATAAAACGGTCACACAGATGCGAACCTAAAAATCCGGCGGCACCGGTAATAAGAATGCGTTTTTGTTTAAACATTGTAGATATTAATTTCTATTACGCTATAAGGTAAATTTATCCTTTCACAG
>JANWIB010000107.1 GCA_025450155.1 Sphingobacteriaceae bacterium | reverse complement strand
GTTATTATCTAACGCTTTGATAAATGAAAGACTGGATGACAAGGCCACCTTGTGCAGCAATTGCGTAGCTACTATGCCGGTTTCCCAGCCACTGTTATACCCATAGAGGTTAATCTCTTGTTGGTTAACGAGGCTGTTGTTTACACCTGCCCTGGCAAATGCCGCCATTCGAAAATGCTTTTGTACATCATCCACACTTAAAAAACGATACTTCGCATAAATACTGCCGCCTTCGGCATTAAAGCTTTTATTTCGATTGCTGAAGAATATATCAGCATGAAACATAATTTTTCCAGACGCTCCAAGCATAATCTCCGGCATTAATTGATAGCTTAGGCCGGAAGATTCTTTTTTTTTCATAAAAGAATTATTTAATCGTAATCCGATGCTTCTGGCAGCCATATTGCTAGCGGGTTCGGTAAATACATACAATTCCTGAGCCTGAATTCGGGCGGAAAGTAGGAGCAATGCAAGTAAAAGAAATCCGGCCTTCATGGTCAATTAAAGACTAACAAGGTATACTTTAGCATTTGCAGCAGCTAAAGCATTCTTTTTATATTCCTTTGAAGAAACAAACCCCTTATTTAGTACTCTGATTGTCTTTTCGCCGTTTAAGGATTGATCTTTTAGATTGATAAACTGAAAGGTTTTGTCGCCAATAGTTACAGGTAGATTATCTTTTATCGTTACATTTTTAAATTGGATGGTGGCCATGAATTTAGAAACAAAGAAACCGGCACCTTCTACCTTCTTTTTAAGAATTTCAAAATCTATCGTACTATTTGGCTTAAAAGTAATTTCGAAAGTAGCGGTTTTAATATCCGGGTCTACTTTCTCAACAAAATTTACCGTTTTCAGCGCTTTATTAATCGCGTTGTTGCACATGCTGCAGGTTAGGCCGCTGGCTTGTAAAGAAACTTTTTTTACCTGGGCGTTTGCAGCCACAGAAAGGAACAGGGCTATAAAGAAGAATATCGTTTTCATTTTTGATTGGATTTTAAATTATTGATAACAGAATTAAGCTCACTCAAAAAGATAATCAAGTAAGATTTATCACTTAATTACGAAGAATGATTCAATAATTTATTCTAAATACGAAAAATGTTGTTTATGATGCAGCGATCATAACCGGAAAGTGGGGGAGAGTTATTGTGGACGGTTTGATTAGCCCTCATATCCGGATAAGCCGGATCGGGAAGGGACTTATAAGTACTATTTAAAACTGTAAAAGGAGATGCCAGGGTTAGTTTATCACTTTTAGCCTGATGGCTATCTTTCAACTTAATTACTTTTAGTTCATCTGTGCAGCAATTCTTAGTGGTTTTCATGCCACATTTAGTGCATCGGTCGCTCTTAAAAAGATTTACAGAATCTACCTTGCCCATGCAATAATGCATATAAACAGCAACTCCGGAGGTAGTTGCTAAATAGATAGGGGCCAATAGGATTACTAAAAACTTTTTCATTGCTTTACAACAGCAAAATTACTACATATTGTTGAAGAATATTTATATAATTACAGGAAGATGTATAAAATTTTGGTTACCCGATAAATGCTCGATCATCTTTTTATATACAGCCAGCCGCTATATTTTACCTCACTGACCGTACTTTTGCAGGTAAGCACATAAAAGTAGGTGCCGTCATTAAGTTTTAAACCATTCCAGTCATTTTTATAATTATCAGAACCATAAACGAGGCTACCCCAGCGGTTATATACTTTTAAGGAAGCATTAAGTAAAACCTCAAGATTTCCGATATAAAAAACATCATTTTTACCATCGCCGTTTGGCGTAAACACATTGGGAATTACCGGCGTATAATTTTGAGCAATAGTAACCTTTACAGGAACAAGGGCGGTTTGGCAAGTGTTATTTAACCCTTTAATATAGTAAATGCCACTTTGGTTTATTGCCGTTGGTGTGTTTAGCGGAATAGTTCCGTTCGCGTCTGCATAGTAGTTAAAAGAGCTTATTCCTGTACTGCCTGCGGTAATGGATGGTGCGGTTAAGTCTACCGTTGCCGGAACTACGGCAATGGGAGGATCAGTAACAACCAGTTTCGGGTCGTTAACTGTAATATGGATCGCTATACCTAAATCCGGTTTTATGGCGGAGCACTCAGTATCCTCTAATGATATCATGCTATAATCTCCTGTTCTAGTCACTACAAAATCGTAGGTCTTGTATTGGTAATTTGAGACGTTAATGATGTTTCTTCCATCTGTCCATTTAAAATTAAATGGGGGAGTGCCCGTTAAGGTGAATGTAAGTGGCAAGCCTGTTCCCACACAAATTTCTGTTTGATTACCTGGATTAATGAGCATAGCTGTGGGCCTGATAATCACTGAAAAGCGGCTTACCAGGTTTGCGGATGTAAGGTCTGTCTGTTTTTGAAAGCATCCGCCGGATGTCACTTTTTTTATTTGAAAGGCTGTGGACTGGTTTATAGAGCCAATAGCTACTACATATGGCCCCGCCGGATTGGTATTATTTCTGCTGTTAATAGTGATGATGGAATCTTTTACGGTTGCGCCTCGGGTAATAGTACAATCCAATTGTTTTGGAAAGTCTTGTGGGGCAAAAGTAGTAAACATGACGGTGAGTTGTCCTATTGTACCCTGGCATGTGGGTTGAGTGGTTGAATTGCTATATGAAACTGTTCCGGGTAGGGGATAAGGATTAAAATCCCAGCCTTGGTTATTCCCCTGATCATTTGCATTGGCCCCTCCAGTAAAGGTTGCTCCCCCCGAGGCCTTACTGTCTCTGATGTATATAAAGTCTGCACAGATTCTGCCCGTTGCTTTTATAAAGTTATATGTTTGCCCTATAGTAAATGAAGTAATTGTAATTGGTTGTGATCCTGTACCAATAAGTTGAATATCGCCCGGCTTAGTAAAGGATATTTTTGTACCCGCAAATCTTAGGGTAGCCCCGGGCTTCACGGTAAGATCATTGGTAACAATCATCTCTGTCGAGATAGTGGCTTTAGTCTGTACAATGAAGTCGTGCACCGTAAAAGCCTGTGCATTGGCAGAGAAAAATTCTGCTCCTTCAACTGAGTTAATTGCTTCCACGTCATAATAGTTAATCCCGGCAGAAGAGGTGAAGCTATTCGCTACACGGATCCAGGATGTACCCGCATCAACAGTTATTGGAAAAAATGTAGGGGTTGCAGGTATTCCAAATGCCCAATTATTTACATTGATTACACTGCCTTTCAATTTAAAGTTTATGGGACCGGTTTGAGCAGAGTTTATGCCCGGTAAGGAACTGATCGAATTTAAAACGTAGTTTGTTGATAAACGTTTGTCATTCAGATCAAGGCTTCCCTTTCTGAGAATGAAATAAGAAGGGGATAATAAAAATGGAGATAGGCAAGTGAAATCATCATCTAATTTATACGAACCTGTCGCATCGAAATAAACCTTTGCTGCTAATTCTTTATTCTTAGTAGCTAATGTATTTGTGCCCGCACCCAGTATATTAAAGGTTTCTTTAAAATTCCATACCATAGCATTACTGAATATAAGGGAGCCATAGAGGTTAAACGTATTGCTGTTGTTGGCGCCTTTAAACGTAGGATTGAAGGTCACTCCCAAAGCGTTAAAATCATGACAATCCGGGTTCAGATCAAACGAAACCGTTTGATTTGGAAGCGTGAAGCTGTTTGCGTCAAAAAATACATTATCATAGGCGGTAGGAGGACATTCTCCATTCGCACCTCCTGATGTTAATGACCAATGGGAGATATCACCCCAATTGCCACTATCTCCTACCCAGTACAGGTTACGTGGTGGATAGGGTATAATATTCCAGCCACTAGTATTTCCAAAGGTAATACCATTGTCCGCATGATAAGTTGCGCTTCCTGTACCTATTATATTCGTCAATTGTAAATAAATACCCGTTATCATGCCGCCTGATTTGGTGAATACAACGGGTGTAGTATTGCTGGATTGGATCTTGATGAAACCGGCACAATTTCCGGCCGCATTCAACGTACCTGTGTTACCAAAATCAATAGTTTTTCCTCCTTCTATTGTATAAGATTTGGCCTGTGATAAAACTAAAGAAGATCGGATACGGATAGCGTTATTGTTGTTATAATTTAATTTTATGCTCGCTCGCAGGGTTAAATTATTAAAGGAAATAGTATTATTATACAAAGAAATTTCGGGAATACTGGTAATCGTATTGCCTATAATTACATTGTTAAAATTTAATGCACCATTAGATTTATCAAGGTAGAGTGCGTTGTCGGGCTGAAGCGTTCCGGGCGCATTTATGGTAATTGTGGATGTTCCAAAATCACAGGTGGCATTTCGGTGGTCATAAAGCAGCGGATAATTAAGGTCAAACACAGCCGTTGTTGGGGGATAACGGTAGTCGATTGTTATGGCTGAATTTCTTAGATTAATAGCAGCGGCAGAGGTTGAATTGGGATCGCTTAAGATATAGAGGGCATTAACATTTACCGGATTTCCATCGGTGTCAAAAGTTCCATAATTAATGTCGAACCTTCTGGAAACGGTTAACCCATCCAATAGTTTATAATTGCCGCCATTGGCGCTTATGGATAATATTCCATCAAAAGAAACACCATTGGATTTAATTGTTTGATTCCCCTGTCCGAGCATAATAATATGCAATCCTAATATATTGAATCCCATAGAAGTACTCATGCCAGCGGCAAATTCTAAGGAACCCTTAATTAAAAGCCGCGATTCCGTGATTCCAGCAGGAGGCGCTGCCTGAAATACGGGATTGTTGATAGCACCTACCCATGTCATATTTTTGCAAAAGTTTTCCTGGGCATTCAGCTTTACCGTTCTTCCGGGTACGGTAAAAGAGTTGGCATCAAAAATAACATCCGTATTCAGATCGGGGATACATGTTGCCGGAACTCCACCCGAAGTAGTTGACCAGTTGGCCGGATTATTCCAATTATCATCGCCTGTAGCAGTTCTGCCACCAATCCAATAGAGTGTATTCGCACTTAAGAAAAATATGATACCTGTATTTCCACCACCGTCTACACTGCTGTTGGCAATAGCATTGCCCGGTGTTCCACCAGTAAATTTCAAACCGGTTAAAAACAAATTGGTATAGGTTACTCCAAGCCATGAACCATTATTACGGTTAATGGTTGTTCCACCAGTACGGCCATACAAGCCCGTAGGCTTCAAACACGATTGGCCATTAATTATCAAATCATTCGTATTTACCGTTTCAGGCAGATAATACGAATAACCGGCGTTTAATTTCAGGGTTGGTGAAGTGAATTTTGAGCCTAAAAGGCTTGTTAGGCCCATGCCTTTTAGAAAGGTGAGGGTATTGGAACAGGTAATAGTCCAATCGGAAGCACGGGCAGAATACTCAGAAATTGTTAAATTATAAAAAGAAGAGATATTATTCATAGTTGTATACAACCCAATGTCGGTAGCTATTACGTTTGAAGTTCCTCCATTAAGGGTAATGCTTGAGCCTATAGTAATGATAGTACAATTTACTGTAGAAGTATTTAGATTAAGTATACCTCCTAACGCCATCAACCCGTTAACTGTAATGGTGTTGTTGTTGAAGTTGACTGTACCTGAACTTATTTGAAAATTAAAAATAGGATCACTACAAGAAAGGTTCGACATAAACGTGTAATTGCCAGTAGCAGGCATGCCGAAGGTAATACCTGCCCCTTTTAAATCTACTCCATTTGTATTAATTGTGGCTGCACCGGGGGCAAGAAAATTCGTAATGCTTGGATAGGCTACCCCGGTATTAAAATAAGCGATACGGGTATTCAATAAAAAATCTCCGTAAATATTTAAGGTACTGTTGTTATTAAATACGATACCTGTTTTGGTAATGCCAGAAGCATCAAAGTTTTTACAGAATGTGGAAGTACCATTAATATTTACCGCTTGATTGTTTGCCGTAAAGGAATTTGCATCAAAAATAACGTTATCTGTAGATTGAGGAATTTGTGGATAGGCATTTCCCGCTCCCCCGGAGCTACTTGCCCAATTGGCTAGGTCATTCCAGTTGCCGGTTCCACCAACCCAGTAATAATTGGCAGCCATGACTGAGTGTACCAGGGAAAAGAGAAGTAAAGTAATGAGGAGTTTTTTCAATTGAGCAGAGGCCTAACTATATCTTTATCACCTGTAAAAATAAATCTTTTTTTGCTATTCTAGAATACTGACTTAAGGAATGGACTTAGATCAATATTGTATTTTGGGAGAAGAGCTCAAGTGTAGTATCTCTTTTTCCTAAATTTGAATTGGAGGCAACTTGTAAAAAGTTAACGGAATGAGCATGCTTAGACCTATTGACAACTATTTTTTGCAGCATGATGAACCCATAAAAGGTTGTTTGCAGTTTCTAAGAGAATATATTTTAAAACAAGACAAAAATATAGTAGAGACTTGGAAATATGGAATGCCCTTTTATTGTTTTAATGGGAAAATGTTTTGTTATTTATGGACACATAAAAAATACCATCAACCCTATATCGGAATTGTTGAAGGAAAAAAAATTAGCCACCCCTTATTAATACAGGAGAATCGTGCGAGAATGAAGATACTATTGATAGACCCGATGCTTGATCTTCCAATGGATACGATTAATGAAATCCTGAAAAAGGCAATAGATTCAACAAAGTGAAATAAAAAGAGTTTAGTATAACAAAAGTCTATTTTCTTGGTTATCTTATTTTTAAGGGGGTATTGAGGTGACATTTTTCGTATTCTAAAAAAATAAAAAACTATGCTACATAAAACATATCTAAAAACCAAAGACTGTTACAAGGTTAAGTTTACAGTCAACAAAGAAAATGCAGACAAAATAGAGATACTGGGTCTGAATAGCGATTGGGAAAAACCTGTTTTAATGAAGAAAAAAGGGGGAGCTTTCATTGCCGAAGTTTCTCTACCCAAAGATTCGCGGCAGGAATTTAAATATCGTGTAAATGGAACGGAGTGGATTAATGAGCCGGAGGCTGATGCCGAGAACCCCAATCAATACGGGGGATACAATAGCGTACTCCATCTTTAAAATACTTTGAATCTATTAAATAAGCAGCAAAAAGTCGGAATTATTTTCCGACTTTTTGCTGTAGCTTTCTCCTGAATTTCCTATAATTAATTTTGTTGTTTTGGATTTTTCTGTGCAAACAGTCCCTTCTTAATTACCATATTCTTCCGCCTGTTTATTCCTATTGTTAGGATAATAAACCCGATTGCTAATTAGCCCCCAATAGTGGTTTGATAATAAGTAGCAATGTTTAAGCTCTCATTTAAAACTAGGCATAAATATTGTTATACTATTGTTACAATCTACTTTAACGGTTGCTAACCTTGTAATTCGGAAATGAATTGTATGGGAAGAAGAGAAAAAGAGGCGCAGAATTAATGTTAGAATTAGAAAAAGATATCAAGCCTGTTTCAGAACAGGTAGGATATGTTCCTCCATACGAGGTAATTGGGACATGGAGGCGGGATTTGGAAAAGGATTTGATTTATATTGATGAGAGCTTTGCCAATATTTTGGGGCTTGAATATAAGGGTAATAAAGAGAGTTATCCTTTAGAAACCTTTTTTAACCATATACACCCCGATGATTTAGATAAATCAAAAGAATTGTGGGATGCAGCCACTGTCGATAGTTCTGAATATGAAACAGAGTACCGTGTTATAAGTGGAATGGAATTCAAATGGGTACTTGCTAAGGTCCATACAGAATATGGTTCTAATGAAAAGCCTATTTCTTTTTTCGGCGTTGTTGTAGATATAACACAGCGAAAAAAAGATGAAGAATCTTTAAACATGTTTAAAACGTTTAGTGATTATGCAAATGATGCACTTTTTTTACTACGAGAAAATGGATCAATAGCCTATTGTAATGAAGTAGCTATACAGGAATTAGG
>JANWIB010000106.1 GCA_025450155.1 Sphingobacteriaceae bacterium | reverse complement strand
TAACTGATCTTCACTCACCTCCAGCGTACGATCATACCCTTTTTTTAGTTCTTCTATCCGGGCTTTTTTGACATCAAAACCGATAACTTTATATTTTTTTGAAAACTCTACCGCTAAGGGCAAACCCACATAACCAAGTCCAATTATGGCAATTCTCGCATTTTGTAATTTGTTTTTCATCTGAATAAATTATTCGTTATTAATGGCAATGAAACTATCTAGTAATGGCCTCGTCGTATTAATTGATTAGACCTATATTTGAAATTTTTACTTTAGTAGTCAGGGCACAGTCTAAATGCTCAATAATCATCAGGATATTTTTACCTTCAATTTTTATAACCTCTCCTAACTGATCGGAGAAAACGCCATCCTTGATTTTTACTTTATCACCAATTCTCAGGCTGCTTAAACTTACTGTTTCCAGGTCTGGATATATTTTTAAATAATTGCGGATATCTTCAATAACTTCTTCTCTTACCACTGCCGGCTTGCCAGAATGATAAATGAAATTTACTACGCCCAGGGTTTCACGTACAACCAATTCTTCTTTGTTATTTATGTTTACAAAGAGGTAGGAATTGAATAGAGGGAACTCTACAATCTTTTTTCTGTCTGCCCATTTCCTTTCTTTTTTAATAAGTGGGCAAAATGATTGAATTCCTTTTTCGTTGAGTAGTTGGTCTACTTTTTTTTCCCATTTAGATCGGGTGTAAACGACCTTCCAATTTTTGTTTTTTTGAAAAAGTGGTAAAGTTTGTTCCATAATTACCTTGTTAAGTCGTTAATACAGCTTCGCCACTCCACTTACAGCAGTTTTTGTATTTCTCATTTCCATGGCTTCGCCATCCTGCTTACATTAGCAGTTTAGTAATGGATTGATTGTTGGCTTATCTTTTTTCAAAGTGTAAGTCAACAATGTTTTAATCTAAACCTTCCATTGGAAGGCATTTGTTGCCCAATGGGCTTTTGATTACATACTGGAAATTGAGCTTTATCCAGTTTTTATTTAAGATTAGGTAGAATGGGCCCTTTCAGGCTTTTTCATAGGTAGATTCTACTATCTTACTTATCAGCTTATTAATTTCAGTCGTTTATTCGTATCGTAACCATAAGTATATCCATATCCTCTGTAATTATTAATCTCTGCATCATTCAAAACCACCATCGGATTTTTTAATTTATCCGATATTTCATTAAGTGTATTCAGTTGATATTTAGATGTATAATTATATCTAACTATATAAATACTTGAGTCTGAATAAGACACCAGTGCGAGTGCATCTGCTACCTGCCCCACCGGAGAGGTATCTAAGATGACATAATCGAACCGCTCTTTTAATTCATCTATTAATTTTCCAACCCGGCTGTGCAGAAGCAATTCTCCCGGACTGGAAGGCATTTCTCCTGCTCCTATAACAAATAAATTATCACTTTCATCTACTGGTTTAATAATATGATCAATAGTAATTCCATCTTCAATAATATAATTGGTTATACCCATGTTGCTTACCATATCTAACCCACTTAACAACTTAGGATTTCTTAAATCAAATTCCAGCACAACTACCTTCTTATCTGTTAAGGCTAATGTAGATCCCAGATTAGAGCAGAAGAATGTTTTACCTTCTCCACTTATGGTTGAAGTGACCAGGATTACTTTATTATCAATATGAGCAGTGTGAAATCTTAAGTTTGTCCTTATCAGGCGAAATAGTTCCGAAATGGTTGTTCTGCTATTAGATTTTACCACCAAATTGCCTTTAATTTCGCTTCGGCTTAATTCTCCAAGAATTCTAACGTCTGTTAAGTCTTCAATTTCTCTTAGCGTTTGAATTTTATTATTAAGCAAACCTTTGGTATAAATGCCTGCTGCCGGAAGCCCTATTCCAACCAAAAAGGCACATAAATAAATCAGTTGCGTTTTTGGAGATACCGGATTCGGATTCACATTTACCTTATCAATTACCCGTGCATTTGATACAGTGGCAGCCAACGCCAGAGCTGATTCTTCTCTTTTTTGTAAAAGATATAAATACAGGTTCTGTTTTACGCTTTGCTGCCTTTGAATTTGTTGTAATTCTCTTTCAACACCTGGTACGGATTGCATTTTAGACCGATATTGAGAAGTATTCGAACTATAGTTGTTTCTTGTAATCTGGAGCCCTCTTTTTACATTGCCTAAATTTTCGCGTATGTTGCTTTTTAAGCCTGCCAGTTGTTCATCAATATTTGTCACTACCGGATTCCCCTCCTGTGCTGTCCTTAAAATCCGTTGCCGTTCTAATTGAAGTTCATTGTATTTGGTAATTAAGTTAGATAGAGTTGCATCGGCAATACCTAAAGAGCTGGGTACCAATCCCTGGTTACCAGAGCGGTTTACATAGTTTTCAAGCGATTGTAAAACGCTTAACTGCGTTTCAGCCTCTGCCAATTGCTGGCCATACATTCCGGATTGCTCTAAATACATCTGAGCGCTGGAGTTTATATCGGCTAAATTATTTTGACGTTTTAAAGCTTCTACATTTTTTTCTACTTCGGTTAAATCCGCAGTGATGTATTTAAGCCTTTCATCAATAAACTTTATAGTATTAAGAGCAATTCCATTTTTATCCTCCAGCTCTTCTTTATTAGCAACCTCAATAAGTTTGTTAAGAATATCTATCCCTTTTTGTGGCACTGGAGTAATAAAACCCATTTTTAAAACATCCGTATTTATGTTAACCGCATCAATGGTAAGATTGGTAAGGTAAGATTCAGCCAGTACTGAAGTGTTTTTGAATTTCACTTTTATTGGCTGAGAAATATTGCTTGAGCCTTCGGATAATATTACCTTAAAAAAACCATAACCGCGTTTTATTTTTTGGCCAAAAGCATAAACTGTTGTAGAGATGTTATCTTCCAGCTTAAAACTGTGTCCATTGATAATGTGAATTTTTATTTCTTCTTCGTAGGCTGAGGGATTTAGTCGTTCAATAAGGACCCTAATTGGTACAGAAGACCCATAAATTTCAGTATCCTTTACGGGACCATCTAAATAGTAGGTTATATTTAAAGAAAGCTCCTTTATTACCCGTTCTAATAAAGCTTTTGATTTTAGTTCCTCAATTTTATTATCAACGCTTTGGGTAGATTTAACTATCTCCAAGTCATTCACAGAGGAGTTTTCTGATTTTCCGGATGATGATTTTGCGTCTTTCTTAATCAATAAAGAGCTGCTTACTTCGTACATTGGTGTAGCATATCTAAGGTAAATGAAAGCCAATAGAAAGCTAACAATTAGTGCTACAACAAACAGATACCAGTATCGTAAATACTTCTGCAAATTTTCTCTGATATTGTCATCACCACCAATCTTCATTGTGTTTTTCATAGTTTTTAGATAGTTAGAATATATAGATAGATAGTTATATAATCTCGATTACAGCAATCTCGATAATACCAGTGTTGCGACAGATGTAAGCCCAACAATAATTGACAAAAAGCGTCCGCTATTATTTGCTTGCGCCGCTCTGGCAGGAATAGGTTCTACATATACTACGTCATTTTGTTGTAAATGGAAATATGGAGAATTTATAACTTCTTTATCATTTAAATTAACTCTGGCCATAGTTTTTTGGCCATCTTTCTCTCTTATCACCAGTACATTTTCTCTTTTTCCAAATGCAGTCATATCTCCCGCCATTCCCAAGGCTTCTAACAGGTTGATTTTTTCATTGGCGACATTAAAGGTATTAGGACGAGAAACCTCTCCTATTACAGTGACACGAAAATTAATAAGGCGCAGATTGACAATGGGATCTTTTACATATCGCGTAACCTCTTTTGTCATTTTTTCGCGTGCTTGCTCATTGGTCAATCCACCTAATTTTACTTTACCTATAATGGGAAAAGTGATCATGTCATTTTTATCAACCAAATAGCCGGTTTCGTTATTATTTTGGCCTCCAACTACAACACCACCGGCATTAAAAATAGCATTAGACTCAGCGCTTAAGCTACTTAATTTAATACTTAATAAATCCCCGGGTTGAATTTTTGGCTCTGCAACACTCACCGCATTTGTGCTATATTGGCTCTTTTGTGGAAGGTCACTAAAATAAACCAGATTTCTGCTGGCACAAGAAGTAAATATTACTGTTGCTAAAAGAAGAAGAATTTTGGTAATGTTGATTTTCATATTTAGACTTTTTTTCAATTGATTTAATAACAATTATCTTAAAGAATGTTTTCACAGTTTGTGAAAAAATATTAATATTTTCTTCTGATATGTAGTTTATAAGAAGTTTAATAATATTAGCGGAAATAGCGTTTTAGTTTACATTATTGTATAAAAAAGCGAGAATAAGAAACGAAACCTGTATAGATTTTCCCACTTACAGTGTGCAATGATTTTTCCTACAAGTGTGAAATAAAAAAGGCTTGGGATACTTTAAAAAAATGTATTTTTTTCAATGGCTGAATAGCTACAACAAAAGCCTTTTTTTAACGGGTGAATGGAGGAATTTTAAAAGAATTTGTTATTCGCTTAGAGAATAATTGCGAACGTTTTACACAGGAGCATATTCACAATGTAAATTGAATAAATAGCTATCTATTTTTGGTTAGGATAAAGTTTCTTTTTCAGTTTTTACCACGGAACGGCCATTCTTAAAAGCCTCTCTGGGTTTTAAGCCCAGAATTTCAAACATCTGCATGTCTTCATTAAAGTCCGGGTTTGGAGTTGTAAGCAATTTATCTCCAGCGAAAATAGAATTAGCTCCTGCCATAAAACACAAAGCCTGATCGGTTAAGCTCATTTCGGTTCTGCCAGCTGATAAACGTACTACCGTTTTAGGCATGATGATACGTGCAGTTGCAATCATTCTTACCATATCCCAAATAGGTACACGCGGCTGTTCTGCCAAAGGCGTACCTTTAACAGGCACTAAAGCATTAATGGGAACAGATTCGGGATGTTTGGGCATATTTGATAACACTTTTAACATGGAAATACGATCCTCAATCGTTTCGCCCAAGCCGATGATACCGCCGCTGCACACAGTTAGTTTAGCTTTTCGGGCATTTTCAATGGTCTTTAACCGGTCATCATAGGTTCTGGTAGTTATAATGCGCTTATAATCATCTTCCGAAGTATCTAAATTATGATTATAAGCATATAATCCTGCATCCGCCAAACGTTGTGCTTGAGACTCAGTTAACATACCCAGGGTGCAGCAAACTTCCATATCTAACGCGTTTACCGCTTTAACCATGTCTATCACCCGATCAAAGTCCCGGTTATCACGTACTTCACGCCAGGCTGCTCCCATACACAAACGAGATGCTCCGCCTTCCTTAGCTCTTTTAGCAGCATCTGTTACCTGATCAACGGACATGAGGGCCTGAACTTCTACATCGGTATGATAGCGTGCTGCCTGAGGGCAATACGCACAGTCTTCGGGGCAGCCACCGGTTTTAATAGACAATAAACTGCTAATTTGAACCTCGGCATAGTCCTTATTTTCGCGATGCACAGTAGCAGCCCCGTAAATTAAATCTAATAAGGGCGTATGATATATTTCGGAAATTTCTTCTTTTGTCCAATTGTGTCTGATCTCAGCCATAGTCTACCTGTGTTAAGGATTTGACAAATTTAGAATAATTCGTAAAATGTGCTAATGGATAGATGAGTAATATAGGATTTAATGTACTTCGCTTATTTTTATTCGCTACCCAAGGATATTCCTTCGAAACTTTAGGGACAGCGAACTTAAGTTTCAATTAATAGGTATATAAAATCCGATATCAGTTACGCTATTATTTATGCCCTTATTGGGTTGTTTTAAAGAAGCATTACTCATATGCCGTATTCCGGTTCTCAAATCGAGATAGATATTGTTTCTAAATTTTATGCTTAAACCACCAAGAAAATTATTAGAAAACATAAACCCATCTGCTTGCCTTGCAAGATCTCCAGATACGTAGTGCGGCCCGGAACTCAAAAGGAAATAAAGGCTAAATGAATCTTTCGAAATATATTTTCTGGTTAATACGCCCACATTTAACCCAATTTCATGACCTTTATTATATAAGATTGAATTAGGAGTCTGTTTGAATAGTGTTAGATTATACTGGGGTTGAGTTACAATCTCAATAGCTAAATCCCTGTGAATGTAAAGTGGATAATAATATTGCAGTTGAAAAAGGTGTACCTTGTAATCATAATTTACTTTAAATCCAAACTGCGAAGCATACCCATAGTTAAATCCTATCTTATGTGATTTCTTAACAGGACTCAATTCTTGAGCATAAGAATTGTAGATGGCAAATAGAGTTACCACAAAAAAAATTGTTTTCCTCATTTCGGTTTAATATTTCTGCTAATTGCAGAGCAGATTTCCCGATAAATATTGAAATCTACCTCACAGAGGTATAGGCAGCAGGATTGGTTGGGATGGAAAAAACGATTTGCCATAAATTATTTTTTTTCGTTCTGAACGAAGCTGCACTACACGATAGGTAATATACCCACATGCGGTAAAACTGATCCCCATATCGCTTTTTTAAATCGGGCCACGCATTTTTAAATCGTTTAAGCCATTCCATCAGCGTTAAATCATAAAAAGTTCCAAAGTTATGCCAGTCTTCCATAATCAGTTTGTTCTCGGCAGCTTTAGCTATTTGACTGATGGATGGCATCATCCCGTTAGGAAAAATATAAGTATTTATCCAGGGATCGGTTGTGGTAACTGAAGAATTGCCTCCTATGCTATGCAATAGAAATAAGCCATCTTTTTTCAGTATCCGTTGAATGACATTCATATAGGTATCATAGTTTTTATAGCCTACGTGTTCAAACATCCCCACGGATACAATCCGATCAAACTGCTCATTCACACTCCTGTAATCCTGTAAGCGTATTTCAACCGGAAGATGTTTACATCGTTTTTTTGCCAGTTTTACCTGTTCTTCGGATAAGGTTATTCCTAATACTTCTACACCATAATTTTCTGCGGCAAAACTGGCAAAACCTCCCCAACCACACCCAATGTCCAGTATTCTTTGTCCCTGTTCAAGTCGGAGCTTTCGACATATCAAATCCAGTTTACCGTCCTGCGCTTCCTCCAGGGTTGCAGCATTCTGCCAATAGGCACAAGAGTAAATCATTCTTTTATCTAGCATGGCCTCAAAAAGATCGTTGCCTATATCATAATGCTTTCTTATATCCTGATGTGCTCTTTGCACTGTCTGCCGGTTCAAAAATGTTGCCTGTATTTTATACCATATCGTTTTTATGTCTCTGGTTACCTGTTTTTCCAGGTCGGCACTCAAAACTTTATACATAAGCTGATCTATAGCCTGACAATCCCATAAGCCCTTCATATAGGATTCACCAAGCCCCAGCGAAGCCTGATTAAACAAGTATGAATAAAGTCGTTCATCATGCACTTGTATATCCCACGGTCTTGACCCATTAATTGATACATCGGCTTTAGCTAATAAATTCTGTATGGTTTCCTTGTAAAAACTATTCTTAAAAAGAGATTTATTTAATAGAAAATGGCTGGCATTCATACTTTAATTTCAATGGTAGTTAACTTAGAGGTATATTAATTTCCTCAAGTGTACAATGCCTAACAATTAAATAATAAGGGGGTTTGTGTTTTTTATAAAAAGAGTAAATATTTTAGATAATTACAGCAAAAGTTTGCTTGCAAATCCTAAAAGCAGTAAAAAACCGAATACATCGGTAAAGGTGGTGATGATGATAGAAGATGCAATTGCGGGATCAATGCCTATGCGTTTTAAGATTAGTGGAATGGAAGCACCTGTTATACCGGCGATGATTAGATTTCCAGTCATGGCCAGAAAAATCACCAGGCCCAGCATGGGATTATTATCGTAAAACAAAGCAAAAATTAACACAATGAAACCATTGACAGCGCCATTGATTAAACCCACGGTAAACTCTTTTAAAACGGTTCTATAGGCTTGGTTATCGGTAAGGTCACTTAAAGAAATACGACGAACCGTTACCGCTAAAGCTTGTGTAGCAGCATTCCCTCCCATTCCGGCAATAATAGTCATGTAACCAGAGAGTATCACCAAACGGGAAATGGTTTGATCAAAATACCGGATTACTGATGCCGCAAGAAATGCGGTTATCAGATTAATCACCAGCCAGGGTAAACGGCTTTTTACAGCTTCTTTCCAGTTACCTGCAAGCTCCTCGTCTTCTGATACGCCGGAAATTTTCAAAATATCTTCCGTGTTCTCTTCCTGAAGTACGTCAATAACATCGTCAAACGTAATTCGTCCTAAAAGATGCATTTCGTCATCAACAACAGGAATGCTGGTTAAATTATATTGCGATAAGCGCTTGGCCACTTCTTCCTGATCGGTATCAGCTTTTACAAATACAAAATCCGGATTTACCAATTCCCGGATAGGAACCGTATTTTTCGACTTAAGAATATCTTTTAGTGAGACAATTCCTTTGAGGTGATTGTGATTATCTACTACATTAATGGTATAAAACTCCTCCATTTCTTCCGATTGGCGGATGATTTCTTCAAGGGCTTCTTTTTTGGTTAGGTTATGATTCACCTTTAGCACCTGGGTGTTCATTAGCCCACCGGCAGTATCTTCTTCGTAAGTTAAGAGCTGGCGAATGTGAGAGGCATTTTCTTCATCCAGCTCACCAAGAATTTCATCTTGTTGTTCTTCAGGTAGTTGGCTTATAATGTCGGTGGCCACATCATAATCCATTTCTTCTACAATCTCCGAGCGTTTCTCGGGGTGCAGATTCTCTAAAATCTTCTCCGGATGGATTTCGTAATCCATTTCAGAAATTACTTCAGAAGCTGTTTCTGAAGGAAGTATATTAATTATTCGTTCACGAGATTCTTGTGGAAGACTTTCGAAAAGAATGGCAATTTCTGAGGCATGATACTCCTTTAACAACACTTTTAGCGCATCGTCATCGCCATCAAGCGCCTGCCTGATACGTTGAATATCACTTTTATCAAGCTCAAAAGATTGCATCGGTTGCTAAATTAGTAAATAGAATTGTTTATGTTGTCTATATATTTAATTGAAAAATCAATAACTATAGGAACCTGTTACTTTGTGGACCTTGACTGAATAACAAATCTACAATGCTTAAGTTGGGCATAAAGCTGTGGCGATCTTCAAATACCTGAAAATAAGGTTCAGCATGATAATCAGAATTTAGTTTCGGGTGTATTATGGTGCGAAAATCTTCTTTATCTGTATATTCTTTTTCGTAAACTTCTGTAAAAGAATACGAAATATCTAGTTTCAAGAACCTTAGCAGTAAGCGTAGCAGTTCTTCATTATAATCAAAAAGGAAACCCCACTTTTTCTCATAAAAGGGAGCCAGTTCATCTTCATAAAATTCAAAATAGGCTGAACTTCTGTAAGAGGTTTGTAAACTCATCCAATGTAAACGTTGCCAGTTAAAATCATAGCTTATTTTTACATCTTTAATTCTGGTATGTACTTTAGAACCTTTAATCACCGGGACAATAAGATCTAACTTTCCATTTGGAGATTGAATGGAGGCCCTGTTACGGTACGTTTGTTTTGGAAAATGTTCAAAGCGTTCTATTTGGATATGCTCTTTAAAGCGGATTAATTTATTGAAATATTCTGTTGGAGGAAGGTAAAATAATGGTAAAATTGCGCCTTTGTTCATGGATTGCATTAAGTTTGTGACTTGTGCCGAAATTAAGGATAAAACACCCGGCACCAAAGGGTTAAATAAATATTAAAGTAGTATCCTGGGTTGTAGAAGCATAATTTAAATGGGAAAACTTTCATTCAGGATAGCCGCTTTTCTTTTATACTTAACCTCTCTCCTTCCCTTTCCTATTTTGTACCTGTTTGCTGATCTGATTTACTTAATTCTTTATTATTTAGTTGGATATAGAAAGGATGTAGTTTTAACGAATCTTAGAAACGCTTTTCCGGAGAAATCTGATTCTGAAAAAACAGAAATTGCCAAAAAGTTTTACCATTTTCTTGCAGATATGATTGTGGAATCAGTAAAAATGTATTCCATCTCAAAAGAAAATATTATAAAAAGGTTTCCTTTAAGAAACCCCGAAGAGGTAATGCAATATTTTGAACAAGGACGCTCGGTAATACTTGCAACCGGGCATTATGCCAATTGGGAATGGGGGAATTTAATAGCTTCGGCTCGTTTTGATCAAGTGATGACCGTATATAAACCCATCAATAACAAAAATTTTGAGGGATTAATAAACCACATGCGTTCGCGTTTTGGAGCAACTATGGTAGCTATGCGCAACACCTTACGAAAAATGATTGAGTTAAAAAACGAAACTTTTCTTTCAGTTTTTGTTAGCGATCAAACCCCGGTTAGAGGCGAAACGCAGTTCTTTACCACCTTTTTGAATCAGCCTACTGCTGTATTTTTAGGAATAGAGAAAATTGCTAAAGCCACTAATTACCCGGTGGTTTATTGCCATATGGATAAAGTTAAAAGAGGTTATTACGAAGCTACTTTTAAAACGTTATCCGTTACTCCAAAAGACACTGCCGAATACGAAATAACAACTTTACATATACAAGAGTTAGAACGAATTATACAACAACGTCCGGAATTGTGGTTATGGTCTCATAAAAGATGGAAATTTAAGCCGGAGGATATACAACGATGAGCTATCCGAAAGTTGCCGTAGTGATATTAAATTATAATGGAAAGCTACATGTGGAGCGTTTCCTGCCCACGGTATATAACTCGGCCTATCCAAACCTGGAATTAATTTTAGGTGATAATGCTTCTACCGATGATTCGGTAGAGTTTGTGCAACAAAATTATCCGAAAATAAAGATCATCTACAACGATAAAAACTATGGTTATGCAGAAGGTTATAACCAGGTGCTTAAACATGTGAATGCCGATTATTTTGTACTGCTCAATTCGGATGTGGAAGTTACCCCTAACTGGATAGAACCGGTTATCCGTTTAATGGAAAGCGATACTTCTATTGCGGCGGCACAACCAAAAATTAGGTCGTGGGCTTACAGGCACCTGTTTGAATATGCCGGAGCTGCCGGAGGCTATATGGATATGTTGGGCTATCCGTTTTGTCGTGGGAGAATATTTGACACCTTAGAGGCAGATACCGGACAATATGATGATGTAAAAGAGGTTTTTTGGGCCTCGGGGGCGGCATTATTTATCAGAAAAGAATGCTGGGAGAAAACCGGCGGCTTCGACTCGAACTTTTTTGCCCATATGGAAGAAGTTGATTTATGCTGGCGCTTAAAAAACATGGGATATAAAATTATGTATTGCCCGGATTCTACTGTCTTTCATGTTGGTGGTGGAACTTTGACAGTAACTGATCCCCGTAAAACCTATCTGAACTTTCGCAAC
The DNA here is from genome assembly GCA_025450155.1 of Sphingobacteriaceae bacterium. Taxonomy (GTDB): domain Bacteria; phylum Bacteroidota; class Bacteroidia; order Sphingobacteriales; family Sphingobacteriaceae; genus JANWIB01. Next base: position 19,734 of record JANWIB010000106.1, on the reverse strand, counting down.
AGCCTGACCATGCTGCAAAAAAACCTGCCTTTAAAAAAATCGGCAGGGGTAATTTTTATCCGCTCTTGGCTCGATTTTATTGCATTGGTTAGATTTGTAGCCATGAGAAAATTTCAACATGCCAGGGCAATAAGCAAAGCTCATATTGATTTCTCAAAAACGCTTTTCCGTATTCCTAAACTGTCTAAAAGTACTTTTAATGCAAATACAAAAGGTCTTTACAAGGGGAGTATTGTTTGGGAATACTTTGTAAAAGGAAAACGAAGCTTTAAAGAATTAGAAGATAGAGATTTTACCTCCCCTTAATCCCCTCGCTTGCAAAGGAAGGGAAACTTTGCTGATTGATATTTTGTTTCCACTTGTGCATTGAAGGGTAAAACACTTATACCCAGTTAATCCCCTTTTTTAACAAATTTAATGTTTTTTCTTCTTCACTCCCTGCATCGGGTTCATAGTTATATATCCAATTTGCCTGTGGAGGTAAACTCATCAAGATAGATTCAATGCGTCCATTAGTTTCCAGTCCGAATTTGGTTCCGGCATCGTAAACCAAATTAAACTCAGCATAGCGGCTTCGGCGTTGGTATTGCCATTGCTTATTACTATCGTTGAATGATTTATCCTTATTTCGGTTAATTAATTCACTATAAATAGGAACAAAAGAATGCCCAACCGCTTTTGAAAATTCAAAAACTTTCTCCCAGCTTACTCCGGCTGTAATCGGAGTTAAGCGATCGTAGAAGATACCTCCTATTCCCCGTGTTTCGTTTCGATGTTTAATAAAGAAATAATCATCGGCCCAGGCTTTAAACTTAATATAAAAATTAGCATTAAACTGATCGCATACTTGTTTTAAGTAGGTATGGAAGAACCGGGCATCGTTTTCAATAATATAATGGGGTGTGAGATCAATACCACCGCCGAACCAACGGATATGCTCATTCATTTCGAAGTACCGGATATTCATGTGGATAATGGGTACAAACGGATGGTTGGGATGGATGACAATAGAGACACCGGTGGCAAAAAAATCATCCGAATCAACATTAAATGATTTTTTTACAGCCTCGGGAAGTTTGCCAAAAACTGCAGAAAAATTAACGCCGCCCTTTTCAATTATAGCGCCATTTTGCATTACCCGGCTACGGCCTCCTCCTCCTTCTTCGCGTTGCCATAATTCCTCTTCAAACTTTCCTTTTCCATCGGCCTGTTCTAATCCCCTACAAATTTCGTCCTGTATTAATCGGTATTCGTCAGCAATTAATTCTTTAATAATCATACAGCAAAAATGTATTTTTCTTTTATAACATTCATATTGAATCAGGAGAGGAGATTAGCCTGATCGGCTACCGCTTCTTCCATATAATCTAAATCTTTGCTAAAACTTTCTTTTAATCTGCTTAATGAAAATAAAGCAATTGCTGAAAGCAAAAAGATCATAATATACGCCGCGATAATAATATCAAAACGATGCACAAAAAATTCAAAAATAAAAGTGATCGGAATAAGCGAACCTCTTACAAAGTTTGGAACTGTGGTAGTAACCAAAGCCCGAATATTGGTTCCGAATTGCTCTGAAGCAATAGTTACAAAGGTAGCCCAATAGCCAACTGAAAAGCCCATGAAAAGACACAACCAGATAAACTGTCCTTCGGTAATACCTTTACTACTTAAATAAGCAACAACACTTATTATAGACAAGATATGAAATACCAACATGGTTAATTTACGCGATCGTGTAAATTGTGCGAATATACCGGCGCAAACATCGCCAATGGCAATTCCCAAATAACTAAACATAATGCCTGTTCCGGCATGTAATGGTTCTGTAGCGCCAAGCGCTTTTCCAAATTCGGGGGATTGTGTTATTAATATCCCTACAACATACCAAAGTGGAACTCCTATTAAAATACAATGCAGGTATTTTACCAATCGTTTGCGGTCTTTAAACAAAACAGAAAAACTCCCTCTTACTACCTTACTTTCTTGCATGTCTTGGTACATACCCGATTCAAATGTACCTATACGAAGCAGCAACAGGACAAATCCCATTCCACCTCCTACAAAATAAGCCGTTTGCCAGGTAAAATGCTTAGCAACTGTAGCCGCCGCCGCCGCTCCAAACAGACCCACGCCAGCCACAATCATGGTTCCATAACCACGTTTTTCTTTATCCATTGTTTCACTAACTAGTGTAATGCCTGCCCCCAACTCACCAGCCAAGCCTATACCGGCAATAAACCGGATAATGGCATACGAATGAATGTCGGTAACTAAGCCATTAATACAATTAGCTACAGAATATAAAAGAATGGAGCCAAATAAGACCTTAATTCGTCCAAATTTATCGCCAATAATGCCCCATAGTATTCCGCCCAGTAACAAACCCGCCATTTGCATATTCAACACATATTCGCCTTTTATACGCATATCGGCTTCGGAAACACCGATGTCGTGAAAACTTTTAATACGAACGACCGAAAAAAGCACCAGATCATAGATATCTACGAAATAACCCAGGGCTGCCACTAAAACAAGCAGAATAACATTACTTTTAGAAGAGGAAGATTTTCTATTCATACGGTTAGTTTAATCAACCGTTGAAACTACGAATAAAAAACTAATGTGAAAATAGATGACGCTGTAGCCTCTAACTACTATAAATCACTTTTATTCCACTAAAGGTATCTCTCTGGTAAGGGTAACCCGGCCCCGATTATCTTCAGATACGGCTAAATAGTAATAAATTACCCCTTCTTTGTCTTTAACATTATATCCCGAACCGCCTCCTTGAACCATTTCCACACAATACCAGGTACCTTCAATTTCTGTTAAAAACGATAAGAATTTTTTAAATTCCTGTTCGGAAACGGGTTTACTATCTATATAATATTCAGTTTTTAACGAATCTATACTGCTGATCTTATATTCGTTTTTTGGCTTTGAAGAACTAAAAAATATAAAAGCAACAATAACGACAAAAAATAGCTTGAACCTATTAATTTTTAACTTGCCCAAATTCATAATTACAAATTATGAATTTGTATTGAAATATCCTCTATTTATCTTTATTTGTAACATGACTTAATTCAGCTAATTTGCTTTTAAAAGCACTTTAACAGAATCGTTTTTCAAGTTCTTAGTCGCGATAGCCGTATTTAATGAGTCCATATAAAACTCCGTTTTTTCTTTAGCTGAACGCAGATAAAGAGTCATTCTTTTATTTTTTGTTTCCCCTGCAAATAAATAGCCTCCTCCACCTCTTTTCTGAACGAATATGCCTGAAACCATATCATATAGATTTTTTTCGGCTGCTAATAGATGAACACCTTCTCCCGCACTATTATCCAGACCCATAGCTGCCAGTTGTCTTTTATTATAATAACCGATACCGGCCCGTTCATCACCTATAGAATCATTTACCCAAAATCCGTATGGTATTTCTCCCATTGTTCTTGGTAATATTTTCCCTTTAAACTGCACGGTCTTGGAGTGCCCCAGTATTAATTGGTCCTTCCCATGTTCATTCAAAATAAGTATGCCCCCCAATGTGTCCTTCCGCACCCGGCTCTTACTTTTTGAAATATCCGCACTTATTATTATACGGTCATTTCCATTCGAGTCTTCAACGATTAATTGTTTTAGCCTTAAAGTCGTTAATTTCTTTTCAGATACATCTACAAAAGAATAGCCTATGAATGAAGTAAGCAATAATGCAAAAAAGTACATGAATAACCTATTTTGCCACTTCAGCTTATTGATTTCTTTTTTTAATTGAATTAAGTCAGAGGAATAATTTTCTTTCATCATTTTAAATTTTATAGATAAAGCTAAATAAAAAAATCAATGATAAGTCGCATTATCAATACATATGTTGCATCACATGCAGAATTATTTTTTCCTTCATTAGTATATTTAATTCTTCCAAAAAACAGTTTTTCTATCTTGTTGTAATTGCTGATATTCGCTCATGGTCATTTCCGAAAGAACCCTTAAATGGGCCATGCGTTTCTATCCTCCTCTATTTTTTCAAAGAATATGGGTGCAAAAAGTAGAGAAAGGTTTCCGGAGCGTAAAAGTTAAAATTTCCAAAAGCATTTTAAACAGCAATTATAACCATTCGATATTCGGGGGAACTATTTTTAGTGCTGCCGATCCGTTTTATGCTGTTTGTTTATACCAGATTCTTAATCGCAAAGGATACAGGATTAAACTATGGATTAAGTTTGCTGAGATTCATTACCTCAAACCAGGTTTTTCATCCCTCTATTTTTCTATCCATTTAAAAGATGCTGAAATAGAAGAAATCTGCAAAGAACTGGATGACGACTATGGAGAAGCCATTAAGCTCTTTAAACTTGAAATTGTGGATAAACAGGGTAAGCTTTGCGCTCTAGTAAGAAGCCAGGTTTATATACGCAAACTTTACAAATAAGCGTTATTATTTCGCCAGTTATCCATCGGTAAAATGAGTCTGAAACCCCATCACATCAAGCAATTTATTTTCGAGGGAGAACATGTTTCTTTGGATTTTAAAAAAACCATTACCTCCTGCGAAAAAATAGCTAAAACATTGGTTGCTTTTGCCAATAACAAAGGTGGGCGTTTGTTGGTGGGTGTGGCAGATGATGGGACTATTAAAGGGGTAAAATCTGAGGATGAGGAGAAGTTTATGCTTACTAAAGCGGCTCATTTGTTTTGCAGGCCTACATTAGAGCCCATTTTTGAAGAGGTTTACATAGACGATAAAATTGTTTTGGTAGCAGAAATTAAAGAAAGTAACACCAAGCCTCATTTTGCCTTGGGCGAAGATAAAAAGTGGTGGGTTTATATCCGGGTGAAAGACAAAAGTCTGTTAGCCAGCAAAGTCGTGGTAGATGTTTTAAGAAGAAGTAACAAGGCAGAAGGTGTTTTAATTGAATATTCATCTAAAGAAAGGACCTTGCTCGAATATCTTGAAGAGTATGAAAGTATAACAGCACAGCAATACAGCAAATTGTTAAATCTATCGAGGCGCCATGCTCAACGTATTCTGGTAAACCTGGTACTTTCTGGGGTGGTGAAAGTACATACCACCGAAAAAGAAGAATTTTATACCGCCTCTTAGGCTATTTTACTCTAAAAACGCTATTTTTGCCTTCCTTTTGCCTTATATCATAGCTTTTGAAAAAACTATACGCTAAATACAAACCTCATTATAACAGTAATCTTCAGCTTGCTATCCCTGTTGTTATTTCGCAATTGGGCCATACCCTTGTACATACTGCAGATAGTATCATTGTAGGACATTTTGCCGGTACCGTTCAACTAGCTGCGGTGTCTTTAGTAAATAGTCTTTTTATTATTGTTATGCTATTGGGCATTGGTATCTCTTATGGGCTTACTCCCTTAATTGCCCAGGAGAATGGTAAAAAAGCGTATCATGAATGTGGCAAACTATTATCCAACAGTGTTGCTGTCAATATGGTTACAGGCATCGTTTTATACATTATCATTTACTTCGGATTGCTTTTAATTATTGACGATCTCGATCAATCGCCCGAAGTAGTTGCTTATGCCAAACCCTATTTAAAATATTTAGGTATTTCCATCATTCCGTTGATGATTTTTAATGCCTTTAAACAGTTTACGGAGGGTTTGGGATTTACCAAACAGGCCATGATGATTACCATTTTTGGCAATATTATTAATGTTTGCCTTGGAATTATTTTTGTGAAGGGGATGTTTGGAATTGAGCCCATGGGTGTAAAGGGTGTGGGACTGAGTACCTTGATAGACCGGATATTGATGGCTTTTGCTATGGGATTTTTTGTTTTCAGATCAACCCGCTTTAAAGTTTATCTTGAAACCTTTTCGTTACGCCGGATAAATAAATTAATAACCGTACGTATTTTAAAGATAGGTGCTCCCGTTGCTTTGCAGTATGCCTTTGAAGCTATCGCTTTTAGTGGCGCCGCCATATTAATTGGAACTATGGGTGCTATACCACAAGCCGCTCATCAGGTAGCCATATCCATGGCATCCATAACGTATATGATGGCGAGTGGGATTTCTGCTGCTGCTACCATTAAAACGGGCAACAACTACGGCAGTAAAGATTTCAACCAGTTACGCCTTTCTGCCATCTCAAATTATCATATTGTGCTGGCCTTCATGACACTGATGGCGATTATATTCATCGTATTTAACCAGTATCTCCCATTCATTTATACTAAAGACAGGGCGGTGGTTATGGTAGCATCGCAATTACTTATTATTGCAGGTTTTTTTCAATTATTTGATGGAGCACAAGTTGTTGGATTGGGCATTTTGAGAGGCATGGGCGACGTAAACATTCCCACAATCATTACTTTTTTGGCTTATGCTGTGGTGGGTTTGCCAGTTGGTTATTATCTGGGCATCACACTGCAAATGGGGGTAAACGGAATCTGGTTTGGCTTAACCTTAGGGTTATTGGTTTCCGCAGTTTTGCTCTTACTGCGTTTTTATTATTTTACCAAAAAACTGGAAAGAATATCTGTTGAAATATAAACTAGAAGACATGAAGAAATTCTTATGGATAGTTATAGCGCTATTTCCTTTCACAGGAAACAGCCAGCCTAATTTTGAAGCTCAGAAAATGGGGGATTTCCTGACGGAAGTAAATAATTTCAGGCACAGTTTGTATCCCGAATTGACAAAAATGGATATAGAAAGTCTTAACAGTTTCCCAAATTCAATGGACACCTCTAGTGCTTTATACAATCAATGTAAGCAATTCTATGTAAAAAATCATGAAAATATAAAAGCATACCAAAAATTCGAGTTAGAAAAACATTTTAAGACCTCTATAAATTTAAGCAATTTTATAGAAGACCCTATTTTAGGAAATAATAATTCTATTATTGATACTATTTTTTTATTTCACAATTCTAATTCTCTATTAAGACTTCTTTTTTATGATCCAATTTCATTGACATCAGTTCTGGCTGAAAGTGCCTTGGCCTCAGTTCAATCCGTGGAAGAATTGGGGCGGAGCTATACCATAAACTCTTTGGCACAGCCCTTAGCAGCGACAAAGATGCTTAAAAATAATGTGTATGAAATTATTTTAGATGAGTATCGATATGCCTTTATTCTACATTATAACATAGATAATCAACAGATAAATATGATTAAAGTGCTAAGGAGAAAATGATAGGCTAGAGCAATATTCAATTTTTCTAATTATTAAACCTTTTCCAAGTAAGCAATCCGTTTTTTTATAGGAGGATGGGTACTAAATATCTTCTCGAACCAGCTTTTTTCTCCGGGATTTTCAATAAATAATTGAGCCACGTCTTTGCGTGTAACGGCTTCAATATAAGGATCGTCGGCTATTTTACGCAACGCGTTGGCTAATGCCTCTGGATTTTTGGTCATTTCTGCAGCTCCGGCATCGGCCATATACTCCCGCTTACGTGATATGGAAAAGCGTATAAGAATGGAAATAAGATAAGCTATTGCTGAAATTAGAATGATAGCGATAATAATAAGTCCCCCATCTTTTTTACTCTTTACACGACGGGTACTTCGCATGGCCATTTCTGCAATAAAGGCAAAAATACCAACAAAAATGATCGAAATAATCAGCAAACGGGTATCACGGTTTTGAATATGAGTTAATTCATGTGCAATTACAGCCTCCAGTTCACGGTCATCTAATTTGTCGATTATTCCTTGAGAAAGTGTTACACTAAATGTTTTTTCATTTATTCCACTTGCAAATGCATTTAACGAATCATCATAGATGATATAAACACGAGGCATCGTCATACCTTGTGCAATGCAGAGATTTTCTACCAGATTATATACCCTTTTATTTTCGGAACGTTCCAGGGGTTGTGAACTGGTAGCATTGAGGATCATTTTGTTATGAAAGAAATAGGCAATAATAAACCAAAGGCCTACTCCTGCAACAATAAAGGGAACCAAATATAAAAAACGCTCATTGGTATAGCTTATGTTCCGGAGCTGGTTAAAAACTAAAGCAAAAACAATAGCCCAAAACAAACCCATAAGTAATATGGGGAAACTAAAAAGCAACCAGAGGGAACGAATATTGTTGCGCCTGATTTGAGTTTGAATTCCTACGTATTGACTCATCCTTAGAAATTGATCTTAGGAGCTTGCTCTAAGTTAGCTCGTTGATCTTCGCCGATGGTAAACATCGTTTGCCGTGTAAAGCCAAAGCTGGAAGAAATAAGGTTAGCCGGAAAACTTTCAATGGAAGTATTTAGCTCGTTTGTGGCTGAATTGAAGAAGCGTCGTGATGCGGCCAATTTGTTTTCAATATCCGATATTTCTTCCTGCAATTGAAAGAAATTTTGGTTGGCCTTCAAATCAGGATAGGCTTCAACAGCAACTCGTAAACCCTGCAAGGCAGAAGTAAGCATATTTTCTGCCTGTACTTTAGTTTCAACCGTAGTAGCGCTCATAGCGGCAGTGCGTGCACGGGTAATTTCTTCGAGTAATGTCTTTTCATGTGTTGCATAACCTTTTACCGTATCCACAAGTTGAGGAATTAGGTCATGCCGTTGTTTCAACTGTACATCAATATCTGCAAAAGCGTTCTCTCTGCGATTGCGTAGTTTTACTAAATTGTTGTAAATGCTAATCAGCCAAAAAATTAACAGCAATACAACAACCCCGGAAATGATCAAACCTATCATGATTTAGTTTATTTATAACATGTTATTATTTGTATTCCAAAGATACATTTTTGGAGCAGAAGCTAAAAATATAAATCATGGGCCACCCGAAATGTATTACAATGCGCTGCTACAATATCACTTATATGCTGAGAATATCCGCCTCCCATACTTACCTGTACCGGGATTTGGTGTTGTTTGCAACTTGATAAAACCATTCTGTCGCGTTCTTTACATCCTTCACGACTCAAAGCCAGCTTACCCAATTTATCTGTAGCCAAAACATCTACGCCCGATAGATAGAAAATAAAATCGGGCTGATGTTTTTGAATGATTTCCGGAAGAGTATTATTCAATAGTTCCAAATATTCATCATCGCTAATACCAACTTTTAATCCGATATCCAGGTCAGATTTTTCTTTTCTAAACGGAAAGTTATCTTCAGCATGCATCGAAAAGGTAAACACACGCTCCTCGTTCTCGAAAATTTGTGCTGTTCCGTTTCCCTGATGAACATCCAGATCAATAATAAGAATGCGTTGAGCCAGATTGTGTTGAAGCAAATAATTGGCAGCAATAGCCTGATCATTCAACAGACAAAAACCTTCTCCCCAGTTTGTACCAGCATGATGTGTGCCGCCCGCCACATTAAATGCTATTCTATACTTTTTGGCAAATAGGCAACCATCAATAGTGCCTTTTGCAATCCGAATTTCCCGCTCTACTAATTGTTTTGATAAGGGAAAACCAATTCGCCGAATTTCCTGTTGATTGAGTTTTAAATCGCGTAAACGATGCCAATAGCCTATTTCGTGAGTAAGCAGTATACTCTCTTCATCAAGCATATCCGGAGAGAAAATATTTTCTTTCTTTATTAATCCTTCGTGCAACAATTGCTGCGGAATCAGCTCATACTTAAGCATGGGAAAGCGATGGCCTTCGGGTAAGGGATGTATATAAATAGGATGATATGCTATTTTAAGCATCGTAAATTATTTTTTCTGGTGATAGCGTATTATCACCCAGCACTATTTTTCTCTGTGAGAGGATAAAACCTGTTGGTGAAGGACATCAACAAGAGCGGAGTTGTCTATCAATTTAATTACTGTATAATAGTAATTCTTCTTCACTGTTCGGAAAACAAAAGGTCTTGATAAATTTGAGGCCAATTTTTTCTAAAAGTAGAATTGATTTTGAATTCTCGGCCAGGGTTATTGCCAAAATTTTTGAAATATTTAATTTGTCTTTTGCATAATTCATAGTGGCACTTGCAATTTCAAAAGCGTAACCCTTACCATTAAATTCAGATAAAAAGGCAAATCCTATGTCTGGATAGTCTAAATCGCTTCGGTTAATAATTCCGCACATTCCAATCGCTTTGTTATCCCCTTTCCGCTCCACTAACGATAAGCCATAACCGTTTTCCAGGTAACTCTTTATTGGCTCATTTTCCAGATAATTCTTTGCCTGATCTTCTGTTTTTACGTTCTTGTCGCCAATAAACTGCAACCAACCCGGACTGTTAAGAAGCTCAACAATGAATTTAGTGTCGTTAAGTGTAAATTCTCTTAGCCTTAATCGCTCAGTTTCAAGAATATACTTCATTATTAATATTAAAAATAGCTAAGGCTGTATCTCTTTTGCTTTCTGTTCCGCTTCTTTCTTTGCTTGTTTTTTGAAGAATCCTCTTAACAGAAAATTATGTTGCAGTGCTTCCATGTTTTGATCAAGTTTTTTAGTGCTGGTTTCCAGATTTTTCAAGGTAGCTTTTAAACTCTCGGCAGATTCGTTATCGTTCAATAATACACCTATAGCATTATCATTTGTATTCAGTTTACGACTGGTTTGCGTTAAGTTTTTTGTAATTTCTGCTGCGGAGATGGTGGTGCGCTCCAATTGGGCAATGGCCGATTTTAAATCGCTAAATACAGTAGTATCGGTAAGTATTTGATTGGCCAACCCTCCCCTGGTGTTTAATTTAGAGGAGAAGCGGGAAAGCGCTTCCGAAACTTGGACTGTATTGACTGATGCGGCATTCAGATTGTTTACGATTGATTTAAAATTATTCGCCATTAATGAATCGGTAAGCACAGCTCCTATGGTGCCTTCGCCATTTTTAATTTTGGCGCTTATTTCTTTAAAATCATTGGTAATGGCTACTAAGTTTTTATTGTTTTCCTGAAACGTCTTCATGATCTCATCGGTACTGATATCTCTTTCAACCTGTAGCATATCGCCATCTTCAACGGCCGGAAACCTGGGGTTCCCTCCTATCAGCACAATGTTTTTATTACCGATAAAACCTTCTGAACTTACTTTGGCTTTGACATCTTTGCGGATAAATTGGCGGGCCTCATCTTCAATGTTCATGGTTATCTCTACCTGAGAGGTTCCATAAAATTTAATCTCCTTCACCGTACCAATTTTAACGCCCGAAAACCAAACATTATTTCCTTCCTGAAGCCCGGATACATCATTGAAAACAGCTTTTAGCTCAATCGTTTTTACAAAACGCTTCTGTTTTCCAGCCAGCGTAAATATGGCGGTAAGAAAAATTACTATTCCTATAAAAATAAAAATCCCACGTATTACCGAGCGTTTTTTTTCTTCTGTATTCATCTACTTAACAAAATTATAATCGTAAAAGGTTTTAACGCGTTCATCGTCTGTATTAAATACTTCGTCAAAAGAGCCTTGCCTTTGAAATTGGCCTTCCAATAGCATTACAATCCGATCGCCCGTGGCTTTAGCACAGGTTAAATCGTGGGTTATGATAATGGATGAAGTGTTATAAGTAGTTTGAACTTCGTTAATTAAATTATTGATATCAATGCAGGTAATGGGATCAAGTCCCGCCGTAGGTTCATCATATAACATCACTTCGGGGCGCAAAATTAAAGTTCTTGCAATACCAATACGTTTCCGCTGTCCACCCGAAAGTTCTGAAGGCATCTGGTTAATGGTTTGCAGTAACCCAACCCCTTCCAATACATCTTCTACCGCCAGATTAATTTCTTTGCGTGTTAAATTGCGTCTGTTGCGTACCAGGGGAAATTCCAGATTCTCCCTTACAGTCATACTATCATACAAAGCACTGTTCTGGAATGAAAAGCCAATTTTCCGGCGTAAATACTGAAGTTCTTTAGGTACTATCTTTTCCATATCGTAGCCCAATACATGGACGTAGCCGGAATCTTTTTTCAGCAAACCCGAAATAACTTTTATTAAAACTGATTTACCTGTACCGGATCGACCTAAAACCACTAAATTTTCACCCTGGTAAAGATTCAAGTCAACACCACGAAGTACCTCTAAATCGCCAAAGGATTTTTTAAGATTCTTTATGGTAATTACCGACTTGTTGGTATCGGGTATAAATTTCACTTTTTCCATCAGCGCATCACGGCTACAACTTGTACAATAAGGGTTTCTTCAATAAAAATCAGAAACATAGATACCACCACAGCCATATTTGCGGCCTTACCTACCCCTTCCGTTCCTTTTGAAGAATTATATCCCTGATAGCAACCCACAATTCCAATAGTAAAACCAAATAGAATGGCCTTGGTTAGAGAAGAAAAAATATCCAAAAACACGATGCTATCGAATGCTTGCTGGAAAAAAGTCGTATAACTGGTCTGTTCTTCATCGTTTACATTTATAAAAGATCCCATTAGACCTACAAATCCGGCGTACATGGACAAAACGGGAATCATAAACGTTGTTGCCAGCACACGCGATACCACCAAAAACTTAAACGGATTGGTTCCCGATACCTCCATCGCGTCAATCTGCTCAGTCACCCGCATAGAGCCTAACTCCGCCCCCATGTTTGACCCTACTTTTCCTGCACAAATTAGCGCCGTTACCAGCGGAGCCAATGCACGTACCACAGCAATGGCGATTAAATTAGGGAGCCAGGATGCCGCACCAAATTCTTCTAACGAGGGGCGAGATTGTTTCGTAAAAACCAATCCCGTAATAAAACCCGTCATAGTTATTAATGGCAACGATTTATATCCTACTTCATAACATTGCCTAACAACTTCTTTAAATTCATAAGGCGGAAGAAAGGTTTCTCTAAAAAAACGCATCAAAAATTGAAATACATCATTCAAATTAGAAAATAGCGTATCTAACCTGCGTGAGATTACTGCTTTTTTTGTTCCGGTGCGATTCTTAGAAGCCAATATAATATAGTAAATAAGCTCGCAAATATACAATTGTAGAAACACCTTGAAAAGTTACGGCCTTACTATTTTCTTTATGGCCTATTTAGTCATAAAACCATTTCCTATTACAGACGTTTTTTAAATAGCTATCTAAATAAAAAACGCTATGGAACAATATCCTGAAAACTATGTCAGGCAGTTAGAACGGTTGCTAACTACTGCCAACTCCGGAAAAGAAGGCTATAAGGAAGCTGCGGGGCAGGTACATACCGATATTCTGAAAGAACTCTTTCTAAAATATTCAAAAGAACGGGAACATATTGCGGAAGAGTTAAAAGAACGCATTCGCATGATGGGCGGTATGCCGCATGTTGAAGAAGATACTCCGGGATTTATTCATCGCATGATATCCGCAATCAAAACGGTTTTTACCTGGGGTGCTAAGGATGACGAGACTGTGATTGAATCGTGCAGAACCGGCGATCTGGAAGCATTAAACTTATACGATGATATTTTGCAGGGGAGTGTTTTGGAACAAACCGGACTAAAATCCTTTCTCATAAAGCAAAGGCTACTGATCTCTGAAGCTTTTAATAAAATAAACCAATTGCATTTTGCCAGATATAAGACAATGCCTGAAAGCTAACGGCTTAGATAATGAAATCCATTTGGAAAGGTTCTATTGGTTTTGGGTTGGTCAACATCCCAATTAAACTTTACTCGGCAGTTCAGGAAAGTGCCTTGGGGCTTGATATGTTGGACAGCCGGGATCATTCGCGGATCCGGTATCAGCGCATCAATGAAAAAACCCGCAAAGAAGTACCCTACGAGAAAATAGTAAAGGGCTATCTCCTCAATGACACCTATGTTATTCTGGAAGATAAAGATTATGAAGATGCCAGCCCTGAGAAAAACAAAACGATAGAGATTGAAAGCTTTGTTAACGGGAATGAAGTGAACCCGATGTATTATGATACTTCTTACTATGCTGAGCCGGAAACACAGGGAAGAAAGGCCTATGCCCTCCTTTTAAAAGCATTGGAAAAATCAAACAAAACCGGCCTGGCCCGTTTTGTTTTAAGAAATACAGAACATCTTTGCGTTATTCATCCCCGCAATAATGTCATCGTTATCACCAAAATACGCTTTGCTGAGGAGATCCGCTCCAGCGAAGAAATACTCACTCCTACTGATATCGATATAAACAAAAAAGAGTTAGACGTAGCACTTGCACTTATTAATCAATACAGCGCCAGGTTTGAGATTGAAAAGTTTAAGGATGAATATCACTACCAACTGATGAAAATTATCGAGGCGAAAGCCAAAGGCAAACGGCCTACCATTAAAAAGCTTACTCCGCATAAAGTCAGTAGCGATGATCTGTACCACCAATTAATGCAAAGCTTAAATTCCAGAAAAGGTGCATAAATGGGTCTGCAAAAATATATCGGAAAACGTGATTTCACCAAAACTACCGAACCGAAAAGCGGAAGAAAAACCACTAAATCTTTACAGTTTGTAGTTCAACGGCATCAGGCATCTCACTTGCATTACGATTTCCGCCTGGAAATGGAAGGCGTTTTAAAAAGTTGGGCTATACCCAAGGGGCCATCGCTAAATCCGGAAGATAAACGATTGGCCATCATGGTAGAAGATCATCCTTATGATTACCGTACGTTCGAAGGCATTATTCCTGAAGGCAATTATGGCGCTGGCGTGGTAAGCATTTTTGATGAAGGCACTTACGAAGCCTTAGAAGGTAAAAATCCTGAAAAAGAGTTACTAAAAGAGTTGCATAGCGGAAATTTAAAATTCCGCCTACACGGAAAAATTTTAAAAGGAGAATTTGCCCTGGTTAAGATTCGGAGTCAAAAGGATAATTCCTGGCTTTTGATTAAACACAAAGATGAGTTTGCGGTGAATAAAAAGTTCGATAGCGAGGCACTGGTATCTAAGGTTGTCAAAAAAAAAACGATAACCCATAATCTCAAAGATCAAAACAAATTTCCATCCGAAAACCTAAACAACGAAACATCCAAGATCTCCTACGAGCCAATGTTGGCAAAATTAGCATTGGACGTGTTTGATGATCCCGACTGGATCTACGAGCGGAAAGTAGATGGATACCGGGCGATTGCCTGCACTGGAAAAAACATACAACTTATCTCCAGAAAGGGGATAGATTTTAAAGAAAAATACAAACCGATAACGGAGGCATTATCTAAATTTAAAAACGAAGCAGTAATAGACGGCGAACTGGTGGTAGAAGATCAAGAGGGCAAAAGTTATTTCCAGGCAATCCAAAACTACAATCCCGCCAATAAAAAATTCAACCTAAAATATTATGTATTTGATCTTCTGGTTTTAGATGGGCACGATCTCCGGCAAATGGAGCTTATTAAACGAAAGGCGCTACTCAAAACCTTAATCAGCCAAGTCGGCAGTAATATTATTGTTTATAATGATCATATCATTGGCCAAGGCAAAAAGTTTCTCGCCCAAGCAGAGAAAAAAGGATGGGAAGGAATCATGGCTAAACAATCCTCCAGTATTTATCAATCCGGTAAACGTTCCGATAGCTGGTTAAAATTTAAAATGCAGGCTTCGCAGGAAGCCGTAATTATCGGCTTTTCCAAACCCGCCGGAAGCCGAAAATACTTCGGGGCTTTAGTTTTAGGAGTATATGAGAATGATACACTTGTTTACATCGGAAACTGTGGCACGGGTTTTAATGAAGATTTGCTTAAAGGCCTATATGAACAACTGATTATATTAAAAACGGATAAAAAACCAGTAAAAGAAAAGGTTCAGCAAGAACGGAATGTCACCTGGGTTATTCCGCGGCTGGTGTGCGAAGTGACATACGCCGAATGGACTGCCGATAAACGTTTACGGCATCCAGTATTTAAAGGACTGCGTACGGATAAAACATATAAAGAAGTGAGAAAAGAAACACTTGATATCGAAACGATGAATAAAAATGCTGCAACAATACATGAAATGCCGGACGAATTAGAAGAAATATTTGGAGATAAGAAAGTAAAATTGACCCATCTGAATAAACTTTATTGGCAAAAAGAAGGCATCACCAAAGGGCAGCTCATTCATTATTATCGCAATATGGCCGATTATATACTTCCATATTTAAAAGATTGCCCATTATCGTTAAACCGACATCCTAACGGGATTAACGCACCAAGCTTTTTTCAAAAAGACCTGGATACGGAACAAATACCCGCATGGATAAAGTATGCTCCACTCTTTTCTGAAAGCAATAATAAGTATGTAGATTACCTGATATGCAACGATTTATCCACGCTCTTATGGATGGCCAACCTGGGTTGTATTGAGATTAATCCCTGGCTCAGCACTTATAAAAAGCCCGAAAAACCTATTTTCGCGGTAATGGATTTAGACCCTCAAGACGTAGATTTTAACGAAGTGGTAAAGGTGGCTTTAACCGCTCGTACTATTTTAAAAGGAATGCATATCACGCCTTATATCAAAACTTCGGGTTCCAGGGGGCTTCACATATTTATTTATATCGGCGCCATGTACGATTATGAATTAGCAAGAAAATTCATCCAGCATTTGGGACGGTTAATACTGGCGCAACATCCGGATACGACCAGTTTAGAGAGAAGCCCGTCTAAGCGGAAAAATAAAATCTACCTGGATTTTTTACAAAACAGCCGGGGGCAAACGATTGCGGCTCCCTATTCCGTCCGCCCCAAACCCGGGGCAACGGTTTCAACGCCTTTAGAGTGGATTGAGGTAGACGAAAACCTAGATTTTAAAAAATTTACTCTTTTTAATACCCTGCAACGCCTTAAAGAAAAAGGTGATTTATGGAAAGACATTACCGAAACTAAAGCGGATTTGAAAAAGGCTTTAGCCACTCAGTCTGTCCAAAGGACTCTGTAGTGTCAACATCAAAACAAGAACAGAGAACCCTTGAATTTTGGCTGTCCACCACCATTGCAACAACACATTGTTAATACTGGCTTATTCATTGCTAATGTAGTCATATACCTCTTTAAGATTTAATTTCTTCAACTCCGCTTTATTCCCAGCAATCAATTCTTCATCACAGTCATAAAGTACATAAAGGCAAAATGCTCTTAGCTCAATTGAATAATTGGTGTCATGCAATATACCTTCTAAAATTATCAAACTATTGTCATTACAACCCAAAACATCAATTGCTCTTTCGCCTAATCCTTCAGGTCCATTCCAGTATTCGCCTTCTACAAGATTTACAACACGCTTAATCTCGTCTACTGTTAGAGATGCGCATATTTCCATAGCATATTGAATAATGTCCTTTTCTTCTTTGTTGTTTGGATTCCAAGACCATCTTTGTCTGCCAACACCGTAGCCTAAGATGAATAATGCATCTTTCGCAAGTTTTTTGTCGGATGACATAAGTAATTGCCTTGAAATATAGATTGTAATTTTTCTATCTCTTGAAAATGGGTGATTAGACAAAATGAGAAAGCCATCTTTCTGTTTTTGAGGATTATTCTCTAAACACTTTTCTGTGGAATCAAACAGTATTTTCTCGTCCTTGTATACTTCTAAAATTCCTTTGAATTGCTTATCGATTGCATTGGAGTCAAAAGCTTTGTTTTCAATGCTAACTTCAATTTTAGTTATTGGTAATCTATCGTGATAGGTTTCATAAATAACTAAACTTTTAATTTCAACATAAACAGCTTTATTCAAATTTGGAGAGTAGAATATTAGTACTACAGGAACTGCAAAGTTATTCCAATATGCTAAATGTTTTTCACTGACAGGGAGTACAAATTTATCCTTTTTATTGTTTAAGTATGAGTCGCCAGATTTAACTTGGACTGCAATAAGTTGCCCAGTAGCATTTTCATTCTCAACGTACTCAATAAATCCGTCAATGCCGACGTCTGTTTCTTGATGCACAGGTCGAAATATAGATCCATGCTTATTAACCTCTTGTTGAACATAGATTATACCTTCATTTGCTACAATATTTTTCTTAGTCCATTGCATCCTGCTACTATGTTTGAATCTTTATCCGCAAAAAAAGCCGCCATTTTGAGGCAGCTTCCCTGTTTTTTTAATCCATCTTTATTTTATAAACTTTTCAGCTTTTTAGTGATCTCATTCACTTTTGCGTCGTTCTTTTTAACCACGTAATAGGTTTTCAAGTTCTCCCAAGCCATACGCGATTTAGGATCTAACTCTACTGATTTTTGAAGGTAAGGAAATGCTCTGTCAAATTCCGCGTGGGCCTTTTTCATCATCGCGTCGTACTCTTTTTGTTTGCTTGTTGGCAGTTTGTTCCCTTTATTATAGATATCAATACCATTGTTCATAATCAAACCACTAATATTGATATTGGCATCCACATAATTAGGATCAATCGCGATCGCTTTTTTGTAAGCCTCCTCAGCTTTTGCATAATCTTTTATGGAGTTGTAAGCTATGCCTAAATAAAAAGGAAGTGTTTTATTATTGGGTTCCTTTTCTGCCTGCAATACAATTTTCTCAATAACTTCTTTTTGTTTTCCGGTTATCAGGTTTAACTCAATTTCCTGTGTAGCTAACTGGGTATCATTAGGGAATTTTTTTGATCCCTCCGATGCGGCTCTTATCGCGGAAGTCGTATCGCCTTTTAGCGCATATAACCGCGAAAGATCCAAATAAACCTGGTTAGCCGATGAAAAATTAGTAGTGGATAGTTGGGTGTATTTTTCAATGGCCTTATCGTACTGTTTTGCGTTAATAGCAGATAAGCCTGCATAATAGGTTAATGTGGTGTCGCCCGGCAAATACATCAAACCATCATTAAAGTTGGTATAGGCCCCTGCAAAATTCTGGTTTTGAAAATCGCGTACGCCCTTATTTAAAGCAACCTGAGCTAACAAACGGTTGGCCATATCAATATTGGCTTTATTTTGCCCGTCTTTATCCAATTCAACCGCTTTTTTCACCGCGTTTGTGGCTTCTGTTATAAGTGGATCTATTTTAGCAGGAACACTATCCAATGTAGCCATATCCGCATAAATTAGCGCCTTATAAGTCCATGCAGAGGCATCGTCTTTAGTCTTCTCATGCACTACAGCTTTATCTATGTTTTCCTTGGCTTCATTTAAACTGGGTATAGCCAAGGCCATTGTAGTGGGGTTTTTTAATCCTGTATATTTCTCATAACTACTTTTAGCAGCATTTACTGCTGATTTTTGTGCGTATGCTGTTATACTCACTGCAAAAAGTGAACAAGCAATAAGAAAACATTTCATTTTCATAATATTTAGTTTAAAATTATTTGGCCTAATTTATTATTTATTCGCTTTAATTTATATAAACTACTCCGAATCTAACGATTTTTCGTCTGTGCTATTGTTTTCTTCCAGATTAGTATCGCCTTCAACCAGATCGTTTGCATCTTCCTCGTGCTCAACTTTTGCAACAGAAGCAATTTCATCATCGCCCTTAAGCGTTATCAACCTCACTCCTTGCGTAGCACGGCCCATTACCCGAAGTTCATTAACCGAAATACGAATAACAATCCCCGATTTATTGATGATCATTAAATCATCTTTATCGGTTACATCTTTGATGGCTACCAATTCGCCGGTCTTATCAGTTACATTAATGGTTTTTACTCCTTTTCCGCCCCGATTGGTCACACGGTAGTCTTCAATATCGGTACGCTTTCCGTAACCTTTTTCAGAAACAACTAATATCGTCACTTCAGGATTATTGATCGCGATCATCCCTACAACTTCATCTTTCGCACTGGCCAGGGTAACCCCTCTTACACCGGTTGCAGTGCGACCCATCGGCCTAACGGTAGATTCGTTGAAACGAATAGCCCTACCGGAGCGCAATGCCATCACGATTTCGCTTTT